>DASSIZ010000012.1 GCA_035691485.1 Terriglobales bacterium | reverse complement strand
TGAATCAGACTGCAGCGAAGATCGTCACCATTCAATGAGAACACGGACAATTCAAAGGGGCGCTCTCTGGTGAGCGCCCCAAAGTCTTTCATTCGATGGTTGCGGGGGGTGGATTTGAACCACCGACCTTTGGGTTATGAGCCCAACGAGCTACCAGACTGCTCCACCCCGCACATGGATCATAACAATGTGAATGGCGGGGGTCAATCTGTACCAGCTCAGCGCGCGCTTGGCGTCGTGCGGCGCGCCCGAATAAAAATCAGGCGGCGCTGCCTGCGCCGGCGGCCTGGGATTCGGCGGACTGCGCGCCGGGCAGGAAAATCGAAAAGCAGGTGCCGCTACGTCCCGGACGCCGGCCGCTGTACACGCGAATCGATCCGTGATGTTTCTCGACGATGCCCTGGCTAACCCATAGTCCCAGCCCCGTTCCCTTCTGTCCCTTGGTAGTGAAGAAAGGTTCAAAGATGCGGTGGCAGAACTCGGGACGGATGCCGGGGCCGTTGTCGGCGATTACTACGCGCACCCCGGAACGCCGCAGATCGCGCCAGTCGCGCGAGGCGTAAACATGAACCCGCACCCGTCCGCCTTCACCGACCGCGTCCAGCGCATTCAGCAGCAAGTTGGAGAATACCTGCCGCATCTCTCCTGGGAAGACATCAATCGGGGGCACGGCCTCGTACGATTTCTCGATGGAGGCGCCGCTGTTGCGCACCTTGCGGCCGTACAACTCAAAGACGCTGTCGAGCAATTCCGTGACCTGCACCTGCACCGGCTTGGAAGACTCGCGGTAGAAGCCCAGCATCTGGCGCGTGATGTGCGCCATGCGCGAGAGTTCCTCCTGTGCCAGGCGCGAGTACTGCTGCACCGACTCGCTCGTTCCCGGGGTATTCTGGATCAGGTAAATCAGGTTCGTGACCGCGGCCATGGGATTGTTAATCTCATGGGCGATAGAGGCGGCCAACCGGCCGGTCGTGGCCAGGCGTTCGCTGGTGCGCAGCGCCGCTTCCGCCTGGCGGCGTTCGGTGACATCCACAATCAAACCGCGCAACTGGCGCACCATGCCGGTGTCGTCGCGCATGGCATACACGATCAGGCGCAGCCACAGCAGCCGTCCCGCGGCAGTCACCGCGCGATATTCGCAGTCGTTGTCGCCGGCAGCGGAGGGGTTGCGCAGCAGGTCGAGCAGGCGATCGCGATCTTCGGCAAAGACGTGCCGCAGCCAACCGTCGCCCTTTATCCACTGCTCGGGCGCATAACCCAGGATTTGCTCGGCCCGGCGGCTGACAAACGTGAAATGCCCGTCCGGCTCCGCCTCCCAGACAATTGCATCCAGGCCTTCCACCAAGTCGTGAAAACGGCGCTGCGCGGCTTCCGCTTCAATACGCGCCGCCTGCTCCATGATCAATTCCTTGCGGGCAGTGATGTCGCGGGAATGGATCACGATACCGGCGACTTCGGGTTCGTGCAGCAGGTTCTGCCCCGCACACTCCAGGGTTCGCCACGTACCGTCTTTGGCGCGGAACCGCAGTTCCACCGGCGGAACGGGATCCATCGTCCGGTCAAGGTTCGACTGAAACACGCCGGCGACGTGCGGCTGATCCTCCGGATGAATATAGGAGAAGGCGTTCTTGCCGATCAACTCCGCGGGCGTGTAGCCGAGGACGCGCTCCAGGGATGGGCTCTCGTATTTCACCACGCCATCGGCGCCGAGAACGGTGACCACGTCGGAGGTATTTTCAATGAGCATCCGGAAATGTTGCTCGCGCTGGCGAAGTTTGCGTTCGGCACGGCGCCGCTTGTCGCTGAGAGAACTGACGATCAGCGCCAACATGAGGAACACCAGCAGGCGTATGACATCGGAAATAGCGGTCGGCAGGATCTGGGCCGGATGCGGCGGGACAAAATACAGGTCGATGATGATGGCGGAAATCGCGGTCGCAACCAGGCTCGGACCAAGCCCGGCATACAAGGCGGAGAGCACGATCGCGGTCAACATCAGCGCGCCCGGATTCTGCGAGTGCAGCGCCGGGATGACCCAGGTGATGCCGGATGCCAGCAGAATCATGACCGCGGCGAATCCGTAGCGGAACGGGCTCGAGCTGCGCTGCGATAGGAACCATTCGCGCACCCCGGCAATCGAAGCTACCGATCCCATGCAACCCCCTGCGGCAGGGATGGACGAAGCGGGCGCGACGGGAGGTTTGGGCGAGTGACCAGCAATCAAGCCCCTGAGTAAGGAAGTGAGCACATTATAACCGAGAACATTCCTCCGGTGACCGCGCCGATTTGGGCAATGCGGAGGGCCAGGCGAGGCCCTCTGGCTAACTCGGGGGTTTCACGCGCAGGTCTTGGCCGGTCATATCGCCGGGTTGCGGAATGCCGAGCAGGCCAAGGATGGTGGGCGAGATGTCCTGTAAGGCGCCATCGTTGCGTAAGCTGAAGCTCTTCCCTGCCTGGCTGAGAATGATGAGCGGCACCGGGTTGGTGGTATGCGCGGTGTGCGGGCCGCCGGTAGCGGGATCGATCATCATCTCGGCGTTACCGTGGTCGGCGGTGACAATGATCGCGCCTCCTTTTTGACGCACCGCGCGATAAATTTCGCCCAGGCAGCCGTCCACCGTCTCGACCGCCTTGATGGTCGGCGGAATCTGACCGGAGTGTCCCACCATGTCCGCGTTGGCAAAGTTCACGATGATCACGTCGAAGGCGCCTTTTTCGACCGCCTTGACGACGGCCTCGGCAATGCCCGGTGCGCTCATTTCCGGCTTCAGATCGTAGGTCGCCACCTTCGGTGAAGGCACCAGCACTCGCTCTTCGCCGGGGAATGGCTGCTCCATGCCGCCGTTGAAGAAATAAGTCACGTGCGCGTACTTCTCGGTTTCAGCCACACGCAGGTTGCGCAGGTTCAGGTTCGCCATGACGTTGGCAAGGATGTTGTGCAGTTCTTCCGGGGGGACGACGTAGGGAAGCGTGAACGCTTTGTCGTACCGCGTCATGCACAAGTACTCCAGATTCCTGGGAACCTCGCTGCGCGGAATGATCGCGTCCAATGCCTCGGCGTCAGGCAGATCGCGTCCGCCGTTGGGCGCAAGTCCGCTCTCCCGGGCCAGAGCGCGGGTAATCTGGCGCGCGCGGTCAGCCCTAAAGTTGAAACAGATGCACGCGTCCTCGTCGCGAATGGTGGCCAGCGGCTCGCCGCGATTATCGGCAACGACGAAGGGAACGATGAATTCATCGGTCACGCCGCGGTTGTAGGAGTCTTTGACACCTTGAACGGGGTCGATGAAATGCCCGCCCTCGGCGGCGCCTTTCACCATCGCATTGAACGCCTTCAACTCTCGTTCCCAGCGGCGGTCGCGGTCCATGGCGTAATAGCGGCCCTCGACGGAGGCGATCTTGCCGACGCCGTACTCACGCATCTTCTGCTGCAGTTGCTGGATGTAGCCGGCGCCGTTGGTGGGCAGAGTGTCGCGCCCGTCCATGAAGCAATGGACAAAGACGCGCTCCGCGCCCTTCTGCTTGGCCAGGCGCAGCAGCGCGTACAGGTGATTGATGTGCGAGTGCACGCCGCCATCGGAGAGCAGGCCGAACAGGTGCAACCGCCGCCCGCCGGAACGCGCCTGCTTCATGGCCTCCATCAGCACAGGATTCGTGAAAAAGCCGCCCTTCTCGATCATCAGGTCAATGCGGGTAATGTCCATGTACACTACGCGGCCGGCGCCGATGTTGAGGTGCCCGACCTCGCTGTTCCCCATCTGCCCTTCGGGCAAGCCGACAAAACGCCCGCTGGTGTGGATCAGAGTGTTGGGGTAGTCCCCGAGCAGTTTCTCGTATACCGGCTTGCGCGCGAGTGAAATGGCATTGGCTTTGGAGGGCGGCGCGTAGCCCCAGCCGTCGAGGATGATGAGGACGAGAGGTTTGGGTCTAGCCATCAGCTATCAGCCTTCCGCTATCACGAAACTAACCACGGATACACGCGAAGGAACAAGAATTCGGCAACAAAGAATCAACCCCAAAGGACGCGAAGGTCTCAAGATCAGTCTTTCATGCCCCCGCTCCGCCGGCGAGTTCGCCGTGATAGTTAATTGCCTCCAGGCCTAGGAAGCGCGCGGCATCGCCCAAGTCTTCCTCGATTCGAAGCAACTGGTTGTACTTGGCAACGCGGTCGGTGCGCGACGCCGAGCCGGTCTTGATTTGTCCGGCGCCGGTGGCTACCGCCAGGTCGGCGATGAACGTGTCCTCGGTTTCGCCCGAGCGGTGCGAGATGACGCAGGTGTAACCGTTGCGCCGTGCCAGGTCGATCGCGTCCAGGGTCTCGCTGATGGTTCCAATCTGGTTGACTTTGACGAGAATGGAATTGGCCACGCCAAGATCGATCCCGCGCTCCAGCCGGTCAACGTTGGTGACGAACAGGTCGTCGCCGACCAGCTGGATGCGGCTTCCCAACTCCTTGGTCAGCGCCGCCCAGCCTTCCCAATCATCTTCCGCAAGACCGTCCTCGATGGAAACGATGGGGTAATCCCGGGCCCACTTCGACCAGAAGCGGACCATGTCGTCGGAGGAGTGCTCGGACCGGTCCGACTTCTTGAAGACATATTTACCGTTCTGAAAGAATTCGCTGGCGGCAGGATCCAGGGCGATGGCAATGTCTTCACCGGCGCTGTACCCTGCCTGCGTGATCGCCTCGAGCACCACCTCGATGGCTTCCACGTTCGACTTGAGTGACGGTGCGAAGCCGCCCTCATCGCCGACCCCAGTGTTGTAGCCACGCTTCTTCAGCACTCCTTTGAGCGTGTGAAAGACCTCCACGCCCCAGCGCAGCGCTTCCTCGAAGGTTTCAGCGCCCACCGGCATGACCATGAATTCCTGGAAGTCAACATTATTATCGGCGTGCGCTCCGCCGTTGAGGATGTTCATCATCGGGCACGGCAGCAGCGTGGCGTTGATGCCGCCCAGGTAGCGGTAGAGCGGCATCTTGAAGGCCTCCGCCGCTGCCCGGGCACACGCCATGGAAACCGCAAGGATGGCGTTTGCCCCGAGCCGTCCCTTGTTCTCCGTGCCATCGAGTTCGATCATCTTGTTGTCGATGGTTTGCTGCTCGGCGGCATCCAGGTTGGCGAGCGCGTCGGCAATCTCGCCATTGACGTTCTCCACGGCTTTGAGCACGCCCTTACCCTGGTAGGCGACCGCATCGCCGTCGCGCAGTTCCACCGCTTCGTGCTCGCCGGTGGAGGCGCCGCTGGGAACGATGGCACGCGCCATGGCGCCGCCGGAAAGCCACACCTCGGCTTCCACGGTGGGATTGCCGCGCGAGTCCAGCACCTGGCGCCCGCGTATTTCAGCAATGTTGGTCATGACTGTCTCCGTGAGAGATGACTCGGGCGCAACCGCTCTACGCCTGGGAAGATAAGAAGAGTTCGGATGGCCGGACGAAAACTCCATCGGCCGTCCCGTGATGTAGCCCGTGCCTGTATAGGTTTTCGCCACGCAATCTCGAAACCGAGGATTATAACGACCGCGTGGGCGGTGGTCGATGGGGCGGCGCATGGCGTGCGTGTTCGCTCGCGCTGGAGCGCCGCCGAACCTCCTCGGTTATTGTTCCGCTCGCACCGCCAGTCTACATTCGCCAGTGATGGCGCAGCACAGCTCAACGCTGAACCTCGGGGACCGCGCGCCCGACTTCACGCTGTCTTCCGCGAACGGCATGGGTGAAATATCGCTGGCCCAGTTGTTGCAGCGCGGGCCGGTGGTCATTGAGTTCCTGCGCGGCACCTGGTGACCGAACTGCGTGAAGCGCATGGCTCAGTTCGAGCCGCTCAGGCAGGAACTGGGAGGAGCATCGCTGGTGTACGTCGCGGCGGAAAAGCGGGGCGGTATGTTTCGGCCAGAAAAATTTCTTGCCGAGCACCCGGTTTCCTATCCCTTCCTGCTCGACGAAGACCGCCGCGTCACCAAGGCGTACGGCGTGTACCACGCCTTGGGTCGCGACGCCTTCAACATCGCGCATCCGGCGACGTTCGTGGTCAACCGTGAAGGAAAGATTCTCATGATCTATGTCGGCATGGACCAGCACGACCGCATGCCGGTGCAGGCAATTCTGGAAGTGCTCCATTCGAAGGAGACCAAATGAAAAACTTGCTGATCTTGGTGCTGTGCGCAGGCATGGCGAGTTCCGTAGCCGCTCAAACCTCATCGACGGTTCAACTGGCCGAGATGCGCGGCTCGCCGGCGCCGGAAGCGCTCAATCCTGAGCCCACGCCATCGGTGGGCCTGACCGCCAGCCTGCCGGCCGGCACCGCGGTGAAAATGAGATTGGAGACCACTATCTCCACGCGCACCAGCAAGGCCGGCGATCGCTTCTCCGGACTGGTTACGGAGGCGGTCAAATTCCAGGGCCGTACGATTGTTCCGGTCGGCGCCGCGCTGGAAGGACGCATCGCGCGCGCCAGTGAGCGTCGGCGCATCTGGGGAAAGCCAACCATCGACCTGCGGCCCGATACCATCGTGATGCCGAACGGCAATCGCTTCTCCTTCACCGCGGTCGTGGTGGACACGAATGCGAGGCCGGAGGTGGACGTGAATGACGAAGGCCAGCTCAAGGGACGCGGTCACGACGGCGGCGACTGGAAGGAAACCGGTCTTGCTGCCGGCGGCGGAGCGCTTGGCGGCTCGCTGATCGCTGGTCCCGAAGGGGCCTTGATCGGCGCCGGCGTGGGGGCCACGGCCTCGGCTGTCCATTGGCTCATCAAGACCCGTTCCGCCACGCTTCCCGCGGGAACGGAAATCGAGTTCGAGCTCAGCCGGCCCATGTCGCTGGGCGCCGGCAGCGACGCACAATAATTACAATGGGTGCGGTCATGCGCGCGGCCGCACCCATCTTTTTTCTCCCTGCTCTCGCCTGCCTGGCGATGGCGCTCATCGGCTGCAACCGCGAGCCGTATTCGCGTTCCGGCACGGGATTCTCCGCGCTCGATAAGAAAGTGCTCTACGACTTCCGCAACCTGCCGCCGGCGCCGCCTGCCATCGACGAAACCACAAAAGCGAAGGTGATTTCTGCCGCCATGCATGTTGCGTCGGTCCCGAACTGCCGGCCGGAGAGTTCGGCACAAATCGGCGGGTCAGCGGATGGGTCGTTTACCGCTGCCGGACTGAAGCAGGCCGTGTACCTGGTTGAAGTGGGCCGGTGCGAGCGCGAAGCGGAGCCAGTGCGGCGCCTGGTTGTGTTCACCGCGGGCGCGTTCACCGCAAAAGCGGACGTGACTTGGCCGGACGCGATCCTGGGCACCTTTGACTTGAACGCCGATCACAAGAATGAACTGCTGCTCGGCGGCGGGCGGGTCGATCAGGGCCAGGTGATTCGCATTGCGAAGTTGGTCGTGTTCGACAAGGACAGGCTGGCGACGGTCGAAGATTTCGGCCAGATCTACGATGACACTTGCGGCACCACTCTTGCTGCGAAGTCAATGACCGCCAGCGTCGTGTACGACCTGCCGCCGCCGCCCAACCAGAAGCCGCGCTTCACGGTGGAGTTGTACCGGGCAGAGTGTCCCGTCCAAGGCCGGCCGCCGCGCTGGGAGCGCGTTTCCGGCAGATGAACGCCGGGTGACGTTATCCTAACTGGAGGCGCTGTAGTTCATGGCGCCGGCCGACATCTCCTCTTCCGTCACGATCGGCAGGTCCATTGTTCCTTCCACCGGCAGAGCATCCAGCGGTAGCCGGTCGCGCCAGATGCTGAAACGCAGCCGAAGGGTGTGGCCCAGGCGCGCGCCGACCATGGCCAGCGGAATTTGGAATTCGAGATTCTTGTCCAACGTGACCCGGACGGCGTTGTTGTGCGTCCCGTCGGAGCCGGCAATGTCTGTGTTCGAGTCGGAAGGGTGCAGGCGCCATGCTCGGATCTTGCGCTGCGCCACATGCGCTTCCAGCCGCAGCGAGGGTGAAACGGCGCCGCTCATCGACTTTCGTGTCCCGCCCGGCCCCACGGCTTCGGCTTTGGCGGCGGGATCGGTGCGATCGCAGGTCACAACCAGGTCAAACTCATCTTCCGGAACTCCGGCAATGAAATCCAGCCGTCCATAGAGATTGTCGTCATCGATGCCGGCGTAAATCGCGTCGAGGAGAAAAACCTTTCCGTGCATCGCGCCGGCGTGGCGATCGGCGCTGTACATGGCCGCGCCGATCCAGTCGAAGTAGCGTTTGAAGCCGGCTTGCACCCGCGGGTGGATGTAGGCGGTCTGTGGCGCAAAAAGCGGGCGAGCCGCTCCCCTCGATATCGGCTGTGCCAGGTACACCGGGGGCGCGGCGCCCAGGGTTTGATAAATGTTGGACAGGTGCTTGCGATAGAGTTCATCAAAGTCGCGGTCGTTGGCGGAATGATGCTCCGGCCCGTACCACCAGTTCCAGTCGCTTCCCTCGGCGATCAGGATTTCCTCGAATGCCAGCCGCCGCTTTTCCTCCGCCGCCATGGGCGCAGCCTGGGCAAAGAAGGCGCGCGCCGCAGCCAGGTAATCCCAGGATTTGTTGTCCTCAGGCGCGCCGATCCAGACATCGAAGTTGGCGTTAATCCACGATCCCGGCACCAGCGAACGGAGCCGCGGCACGTCACGATGACGCTCGATGGCCTCGCTCACCGTGACCGCCTCGATTTCGGGGTCATGCTGCAGCGCGTCGTAGACGCGGCGCAGGAATTCGCGTCCTGAGCGCGGGTAGTACTCCCAGGCGTTCTCGCCATCGAGGATTACCGGCACCAGCGCATCGCTTCCCTGCTGCAGCACGGGCTCGGCGGCCGCCTTGATGTTTTGTATCAAGTGATGGGCCGCGTCCTTCGCATTCATGCCCGAGTACACGAACCCGATCAGGTCGGACAAGGCGTGATCGCGGAAGACCAGGTTCATCCTGGTCGCGCCCTTCTCGTAAAGGTAGGGCGCGTAGAGACGTTCGGCGCCGCCGGCGTCGAGCTGGCCGTGGGCGTCGCGCGCGAAGTTGAAGTGGAGCGTGCGGCCGAGCACGCCTTCATCCGTCGCCATCCACTGGACCCCGCACTTGGCGGCGATCTCTACCACCTGCTCGGAGACGCTGCCTTCCGACGGCCACACCCCGCGCGGCCGAACGCCAAAGACACGCTCGCTCTGATCGAGGCCACGCAGCAGTTGCTCGCGCGCGTCCTCCGGGTGGCGGTACGGGCATTCCGGCAGGGGCAGCCCGGGGTGCGAGACAGCGCCCTGGTCGGTGTCGCAGAGCAGCGGCAGGATGGGATGGTAGAACGGCGAAGTGGAGATCTCGATTCCGCCGCGCTTGGCCGCCGCCGCATAAGCGGGCAGCACCGAGGCAAGGATTTCGCGCTGCTTGGCGGTGACGAACTCCTGGTCGTCCCGCGAAAACTTCCGTCCCTTCTTGACGACTGCCGCCACATCCGGCTGCTCGAGAAAGAATTCATCGAACCACGCCAGTTGCGAGAGCACCTGCAGGTCAGTGAAATCCTGCGTTTGGAAAAGCCGCTCGGCGCGCGCTGACTCCTGCCCCGCGCCGCGGAACAACTCCCACAGTTCGCGATAACGCGGGTAGCGTCCGATCATCTGCGTCGGGTTGGCATAAAACAGGTAGTCGAGGGCGAACCGGCGCTCCTGCGGTTCCAGTTCCGCCGCCGGCTTGATGGCGATGTTCAGGAAGGGATCGCGGGCTGTGCCGGCAACATAGTCCTCAATCTGCGCGACCAAAGACGGCACCAGGTTGAAGGTCTGATGGACATTGGGAAACTCGTCCAGCAGCTTCACCATGCCGTAATAGTCCTTCAACGCATGCATTCGCACCCAGGGCAGGCGATACTCTCCGCTTACCAGGTCCTTGTAGAAGGGCTGGTGCATGTGCCAGAGGATGGCGACGCCAAGTGTAGGCATGGACGGTCCCCGGTTATTGCCGGTTAGCGGTCTTGGGCAGCTTACCAGGCGGATTCAAGAGTAATGCAGTCGGTCAACGAGTGGCAAAACCTCGTGCTAGACTGGCCCTGAGGCCCGCGTAAACACAAGCTTCCGATGCGCATCCTGACCCGCTACATCTTGCGCGAAGTGCTCTCGCACGCGCTCATCGGCGCGGCCGTCTTCACCTTCGTTATATTCCTGCGGGACCTGGAGCGCATCCTGGAAGTGGTGGTGCGCAACAGCGCGCCCCTGCCCAGTGTTGCCGAAATCTTTTTTCTCACCCTGCCGGGAGCGCTTACGGTCACCATTCCCATGGCGGTCCTGGTCGGAATCCTGATCGGTCTCAGCCGCCTGGCCGCCGACAGCGAGATCACCGCCATGCGCGCCAGCGGCGTCGGTCCCGGCGCGTTCGTTCGCATCCTGGCCATCTTCGTGAGTATTGCCTGGGTACTGGCGCTGGTGAACAATGTGTTCGTCGCCCCGCGCTCGGCGACCGCCCTGGCGCGCCTGCAAAATCGGCTCAAGAGCAGCCAGGTATCGTTTGAAATCCAGCCCCGCGTGTTCTACGAAGACTTTAAGAACCTGGTGCTCTACGTCCAGGACGCCAGCAGCGGCGAAGGCGCAGCGCTGTGGAAGGGCGTATTCGTCGCCGATATCAGCAACTCTTCCGCGCCGAAGATTACCCTGGCGCGCAAGGGCATCGCCGTCAGCGAAGGCGTCGACAAGCTGCGGCTGCACTTGGAGAACGGATCGGAGCACGAAACCGTTCCGCGTCAACCGGACCAGTACGCCATTTCCACCTTCAACGAGACCGACGTCCCGATCCAGCTTCCGGTGGTGCAAAATCCCGCCACGGCGGTCACGCCTGCGGCCGAGATGAGCACGTCGGAGTTGTTGCAACGCGCGCGCGCCAACGGACCGCAGAGCCGCGCCTACGACATCGAGTTTCACCGCCGCCTGGCCTTGCCCACTGCCTGCATTGTGCTGGCGCTGGTTGGCATCCCGCTGGGACTGTCCGCCAAGAAGGGCGGCAAGAGCACCGGCTTTGTGCTCACCATCGGGCTGGTCTTCATTTATTACTTCTTGTCGCTAGCCGGAATGTCGATGGCGCGGCAGGGCAAGATCTCCGCCGGACCAGGTTTATGGCTGGGCAATTTCGTTTTCTTTGTCGGCGGTCTCTTTCTGCTGTGGCGGTCCGAGCGCGTGCAGGTGGATTACTTTAACGTGCGCAATCTCTGGGCCATGCTGCTTCGTATCTTCAAGGCACATGTCCCGGCAGGCGCCCGGCGCGGCGAGGGCGGGGCCTTCGAGCGCGCGGCCAACCGCAAGCGCGTCTTCAGCGCGCGCTTTCCTCTCATCCTTGACGACTATATCCTGCGCGACTTCTTCGTTTACCTGGGCATGATCCTGAGCACGTTCCTGATGCTCCTGCTCGTCTTCACCTTCTTCGAGCTGCTCGGTGACATCGTGCGCAATCGCGTCCCGCTGGTGCTGGTTGGGCAATACCTGGTGAATGTGACCCCGTACTTCATCTACAACAGCACCCACATTAGCGTGCTGCTCGCCGTGCTGGTGACCTTTGGCCTGATGCAGAAGGCCAATGAGATCACCGCCATGAAGGCCACCGGGATCAGTATCTATCGCGTGATCCTGCCGGTGGTGATCATCGCGGCCGTCCTCGCCACAGGGCTCTTCTTTTTCGAGAACCTCTACCTTCCCCACGCCAATAAGCGGCAGGACGCGTTGCGCAACCAGATCAAGGGCAAGCCCGCGCAGACCTACCTGCGCCCCGACCGCAAGTGGATTTTCGGCCAGCATTCCGACATTTATTACTACGAATTTTTCGACGCCGACGCCAATCGCTTCGGCAGTGTCTCCATCTTCGAGTTCGATCCCAAGACTTTCGAACTGACCAAGCGCATCTATGCCACCCGCGCGCACTGGTCTGAGACTCTGCAAAAATGGGTTTTCGAGCAAGGATGGACACGCTCCTTCCGCGGCTCCGCCATCGAGGAATTTCAACCGTTCGACGTCGAAACTTTTGCCGAACTCCGCGAGCCTCCCGGCTATTTCAAGAAGGAAGTGAAACAGTCTTCGGAGATGAATTATGCGGAGCTGAAAAGCTACATCCACGACCTGCAACAGAGCGGATTCGATGTCGTCAGGCTGCGGGTGCAGTTGCAGAAGAAATTCGCTTTCCCGATTATCACCTTCGTCATGGCGGTGCTGGCGGTGCCGTTTGCACTCTCCGCCGGACGCCGAGGCGCGCTGGCCGGAGTGGCCACTGCCATCGGCATTGCCGCCGTTTACTTCGTTATCTCGGGATTGTTCGAGGCGATGGGCAACACCAACCAGCTTCCGCCCACGCTGGCGGCCTGGTCGCCCGACGTGCTCTTCGCCCTGGCGGGCGGGTACATGATCTTGAAGGTACCGACTTAGTGCTTAACTTTAACTATCAACTTTGCACTGTTCAAAAGTAAACGCTTAGTAGCTCGTATTTGGATTCGCACTGGCCACTGGCCCGTACTGCTAGCCACGGTTAATTCGCCTGCTTCAGCAGTCCCGCCAGGCCGCTGACATCGTCGGCCGACGCGTCGCTGACCACGAAATAGCGCAGGCCGGCTTGACTCCAAGTCTCGACGTTGAAGGAACGCGCGTGCTCCGGCTCTTCCGACGCCGGCAGCAGCCGCGCAAAATCGCCGCGGTCCTCGAAAATCAGCACCGACATGTGGTGCTTACGAACGTCGCATATCAAGTGCGCGCCCGCTTCACCGCGGACAAACACCATCCGCCCGCCGACCAGCGTGTACGGTGAACCGGCCAGCTCCGGCAAATTGAAGGTGAATGGCAGCTTTCCCTGGAACCAAGGTTTCACGGTGTGCCGGTCGGTCGAAATCACGTCCACCGGCGACGCGCTTGCCAGGGCGGTGACGTGACGATCCACCACTCCCGCGATCAGCTGATTACGCGCCGCCGTCCGCGCCGGAAGCACGATGGCCAATCCCAAACCGATGACCACGACCGCCGCCACTGCGGTCGCCAATGCGAATGCCCACTGCCACCCGCGGCGTGGAGGGGCGATGCCGCGCAGCACGCGCGCGCGGAACTCCGGCGCCGGGCTGTACCGCTTTCCGGCCATCGCCGTAATCTTTTTTTGCTGCATGATCTGCACCATCTCTGCCGTGCAGACCGGGCAGCCGGACAAATGCTCCGCCATGGACCGCATGGTCTCCGGAGGAAGCTCCGCGTCGGCATACGCGTCGAGTTTTCCTTGCCACACTTCGCAATTCATAATGTCTTTCATCCCCGGCTCGCTCGTCCTTTCCGCTGCTCGTAGCCGGATTCGACCAACTTCTGCCGCGCCGCCTTGCGCGCCCGGGCCAGGCGCGACATCACCGTCCCGATCGGTATGGTCAATGCTTCGGCAATTTCCTGGTACGACATTTCTTCCACGTCAGCCAGCAGCAGCACTTCACGGAACGGCACCGGCAGCGCCTCGATGGCCCCTTGCAGCGCCTCGCCGAGATCGTTGGTGATGACCACCGTCTCCGGCGTATGCGACGAAACCGGCAGCAACCGGTCCTCATCGCCGGGTTCCAGCGGCTCCGTGTTCGTGCTCGCCAGGCCGCTGCGCGAGGTCAGGAACGTGTTGCGCAGGATCTTGAACATCCAGGCCCGAAAATTCGTTCCCAGCTGGAAGGAAGCGAAGCCTCTCAGCGCCTTGGCGTAGGTCTCCTGCACCAGGTCCTCGGCATCATGCCGGTCCTGCGCCAGCCAGTGCGCGAAGTTATACAGCGACTCGAATAGCGGCAGGGCGAGCGCTTCGAACTCCGAGTTGTTTCCTGGGTTCCGCAACTTCCACATATTGGATAACCGCCGAACCTGGATTCTATTCCCCAATTTTTCTTCGCGCACCGGGAATAAACCGTCCCCTGCCCGGTTTTACACGCCGAAGCAGCAATGGGAGGACCACATGAAAGACGTCGACCGCCGCTCGTTTCTAAGGATTTCAGGCGCCGCGCTCGGCATCGGCGTGCTCTACCAGGTGGCGCCGATCGCCACCGCCGAGGCTGCCGAGACCTTTCGCATGTTGGGACGCAACAATGGCGAAGCGATTACACCTTTTTCTTTCGTTCAATTGAGCGATGCGCACGTGGGCTTTAACGGCCCTCCCGACCCGCTCGGCACCAAGGCTTTCGAGCGTGCCGTCGAGATGGTCAATGCCCTGCCGCACCAGCCTGACCTCGTGCTCTTCACCGGCGACCTGACTCACGACAGCGAGGACAAGGATGTTCACGCCAAGCGCATGAAGGACTTTCGCGAGATTGCCGGGCGCCTCACGGCCAAGAAACTCATGTGCGTGCCCGGCGAGCATGATGCCGGCCTGGACGGCGGTGCGCTCTTCCGCGAAAACTACGGGCCCACCAACTACTCTTTCGATCACCGCGGCATTCACTTCATCGCGCTCGACAACGTTTCTCGCGCCAAGCCCGAAGTTGGCTCCGAGCAGATCGCCTGGATGAAAAAAGACCTGGCGCGCTTCCCGAAATCCGCGCCCATCGTGGTGTTCACCCATCGGCCGCTGTTTGACCTTAAGCCGGAGTGGGAGTGGTTCACCAGCGATGGCGACGACGTCATGAACGCGCTCGCCGGCTATGAGAATGTCACCGTGCTCTACGGGCACATTCACCGCGATGACGAGCACGAGGTCGGCCACGCTCATCACTATGCCGCGCGCTCGCTCATCTTCGCTTTTCCGGAGCCCACAGCCCCAGTCAAGAAGCCTTATCCGTTCGACAAGGATGCGCCCTTCAAGAACCTCGGTATCCGCGTGGTAAACGCCGCTCCCAAGCAGCCCATTACCGTCCGCGATGTGGAGCTTACCCTGCGCGAATATTCCGGGTTGAACGGCATCCAGCAGGTTCTGAAAAACCCAACGTTATAGGAGAGAGTCATGTCGCCCCGCCGAATTCTAATCACGATGCTTGTCGCACTGGCTGTGTTCGCGCTCGCCCCGCGTGGCACCCGGGCCCAGGATCCCAAGGTCATCAACATTACCGCCAAGCGTTTTGAGTTCAGTCCTAACCAGATCACCCTGAAAAAGGGCGAGCCGGTCAAACTGATGCTGACCAGCGCCGACGTCACCCACGGCTTCTTTCTCAAGCCGCTGAAGATTGACGAAATCATCGAGCCCGGCAAGACCACCGAGGTCAATCTGACCCCGCAGACGGCCGGCACTTACCTGCTCATCTGCGACCACTTCTGCGGTGTGAATCACGCCGCGATGAACATGAAGATCGTTGTGGAGTAGTTGTGCTCTGGCCTATTACAAGCGGGCGGCGCACCCTGGCCCGGGTTGGGCTAGGGAGGGGATTGGGTTTCCTGATCGGCGCGACGTTCTTGCTGGTGCTCACCGCCTGCAGCGTGCGCGCGCCGGGCAGCACCGAGACGGCAATCATGACATCGGTCAAGCGACGCCTGACTGTCGGCGGCGCCAAGGATCCAAACCCCGTGCCTGCGACTCCGGAAAATATCCACCGCGGCCAACAGGCGTTTTCGTCGTACTGCGCCGCTTGCCATGGACTCGATGGCCAGACTACCGGCGTTCCCTTTGCCGCCGCCATGTCACCGCCTATCCCGGAATTGAATTCCCCCGCGGTGCAGGCATATACCGACGGGCAGCTCAAGTGGGTCATTAACAATGGGCTCAGCCCGTCGGGAATGCCGGCGGCCAAAGGCATCCTGCGCGACGAGGAGATGTGGGAAATTGTCACCTACCTGCGCCACCTTCCGGCTAAGGGCAGCCTGGGCGAACCCGCGATGTACAGCGGCGATCCGGCCCCGAAACGATAGCCACTAGGCAAGCCTCTGAAGCCGGCGCTGCTACAATCACATCTAATTCTCGTCCATGGTGAAGGAACTCCGACCGCTATTTCCGTACATGAACCGGTACCGCCGAGGCTATGTCTTCGGCGCGGTCACGGTGCTGTTCAACAACGGCATCTGGATCCTGGGCCCGCTGGCCATTCGCGGCGCGGTCGACGACCTGCAGGGCTGGCACGACGGCAAGCTGCCCGCCTCGGTCATGCCGCACAAGCTGCTCATCTGGGCGTTGCTGCTGGTGCTGATCGTCGCCATGAAGGGCATCTTTCAGTTCCTGACGCGCTGGGTGATGATCGGCATCTCCCGCGACATTGAATTCGACCTGCGCAACGATCTCTTCGCTCACCTGGAACGGCTTTCCTATTCCTACTACCAGCGTATGCGCACCGGCGACATCATGGCGCGCGCGACCAACGACCTGAATGCCGTCCGTAACCTGCTCGGCCCCGGCATCATGTACACCGCCAACACCCTGGTGCTCAGCGCCTTTGCGCTCGCCATCATGATCAAAATCAGCCCCAGGCTGACGCTGTACACCTACGCGCCGCTGCCCTTCCTCAGCATCGTGGTCCAGTATTTCGGGCGCCGTATTCACGAACGCTTCGAAAGAATCCAGGCCAGCTTTTCCGACATCTCCGCCCGCGCGCAGGAAAACTTTTCCGGCGCCCGCATCGTCCGCGCCTTTGCGCAGGAAGAAGCCGAGGTCGCCAGTTTCGAGACCGCCAACCAGGAGTACATCCGCCGCAGCCTCAAACTGGTCCGTCTGATGGGCATGCTCTGGCCGACGCTGGAATTTGTTCTTGGACTCGCCGTGGTGCTGGTGCTTTGGCTCGGCGGGCGCGAAGTATTGAAGGGGCACATCACTGTCGGCAGTTTCGTCGCCTTCAACACCTACATGGTCCAGCTCACCTGGCCGATCATCGCGCTCGGCTGGGTGATTAATATTTTCCAGCGCGGCACCGCCTCCATGGTGCGCATCCAGGACATCTTCAACCAGAAGCCGGAAGTCGCCGACGCCCCTCCACCCGCAGCCGCACAGTCGGCCGTTGCAGCGAGTTCGCTCGTCGGCGCGGATGACGTCGGGCAGCGGTCCGCCCCGGAAATTCGTGGTGAGCTGGAATTCCGCAACCTGAGTTTCGGCTATAACGGGACCTCCGTGCTGAGGGACGTGAATCTGAAGATTCCCGCCGGCAGCAGTCTCGCCATCGTCGGTCCCACCGGCTCTGGAAAATCCACCCTGGTCAGCCTGATTCCGCGCGTGTACGACGCGCCCGAAGGCGCCATCCTGCTCGATGGCCGTCCCATCCGCGACTTCCCGCTCGCGTGGCTACGGAGAAATATTGGCTTCGTTCCGCAGGAGACCTTTCTATTTAGCGACACGGTGCGCGAGAACATCGCCTTCGGCGTGGAGAGTTCTTCCGACGGGGACGTGGTGCAGGCTGCGCAGGGCGCCAACATCGCCTCCGAGATCCAAGCCTTTCCGGAAAAGTACAACACCATGGTCGGGGAGCGCGGCATCACCCTCTCGGGCGGACAGAAGCAGCGCACCGCGATTGCGCGCGCTCTGATCCGCGACCCGCGCATCATGGTGCTCGACGACGCGCTCTCCAGCGTTGACACCTACACCGAGGAAAAGATCCTGAACCACCTGCGCGAGGTGATGCGCGGCCGCACCACCATCTTCATCTCCCATCGCGTCTCCACCGTCCGCAACGCCGATCGCATCGCCGTGCTGCACGATGGAAGCATCGTGGAATTGGGCACGCACGAGGAGCTACTCGCGCTGAACGGCTACTACACCGACCTGTACAACAAGCAACTTCTGGAAGAAGAACTCGAGACGGTCTAGCGAATTTTGTAGGAACGTTCCTCGTTGACTCCCATGGCGCGCCCGCAATACCATGCCCGTCGTGTGGGTGGTCTATGGTGGGCAGCACCATCTCTCATTACCACGTCCTACGCAAGTTGGGCGGCGGCGGCATGGGCGTGGTTTACGAGGCGGAAGACCTCAAGCTCCA
>DASSIZ010000011.1 GCA_035691485.1 Terriglobales bacterium | reverse complement strand
ATGGTAATGCCGGGCGACAACGTGAACCTGGAAATCGAGCTGATCACGCCGGTGGCCATGGAAAAGGGGCTGCGCTTCGCCATCCGCGAAGGCGGCCGCACGGTGGGCGCCGGAACGCTGACGGAGATCATTCAGTAAGTGAAAAGGAAAATCGGGTAAAGGCAAAGGTAAGGCACTCCAAGCAATTATCCGATTACACAAACAATTTAACTTTTTTGGGTCGGCATGCAGGTAGCCGCACGTTCTTTGAGATGACACGATGATTGGAAAAGAGAGAATTCGGATCCGGCTGAAAGCTTACGACTATCGCGTGCTCGACCAGAGCACGGGCGAGATCGTGGAAACCGCGCGCCGCACCGGCGCGCAGATCGCGGGTCCGATTCCGCTGCCCACGGTCAAGAACAAGTATTGCGTGCTGCGTTCGCCGCACGTGGACAAGAAATCGCGTGAGCAGTTCGAGATCCGTACCCACAAGCGCCTGCTCGACATCCTGGAGCCGACGCAGCAGACGGTGGACGCGCTGATGAAGCTCGATCTCCCCGCCGGCGTGGATGTGGAGATCAAGGCGTTCGGTAAGGAACATAAGTAGTCGGCCAGTCGGTCAGTCGATCAGTCATCCAGAGCGCCGGACGGCTGAAAGACGGAGCGACTGAAAGACTCAAAAACAAAGCTTCCGTGGCCGTAGGGCCCCCGGAAAGAGCAATCGCCGGAAAAGGAAGCGGAGTCAGGAAACGAACATGGCAATCAACGGAATTCTAGGAAAGAAAGTCGGCATGACGCAGTTGTTCGACAGCAACGGCGACGTGCGTCCCGCCACCGTGCTGCAGGCCGGACCGTGCGTCATCACGCAGCGCAAGACCTCCAGCAAGGATGGCTACGAGGCGGCGCAGATCGGGCTCGTCGAATTCGTCAAGGAAACGCGGCTCAACAAGCCCATGCGCGGACATTTCGGGAAGCACAACCTGCCGCCGGTCAAGTTCCTGAAGGAAGTTGACATCGCGGTGGACGGCGCCGGCGGCGACGGCGACCAGAGCAAGGTCGGCGACCGCGTGCTGGTCGACATCTTTGAAGGCGAGGGCTTCGTGGACGTCACCGGAACCAGCAAGGGACGCGGCTTTGCCGGCGTGGTGAAACGTCACCACTTCCGCGGCGGCCCCAGTTCGCACGGTTCCATGTTCACCATCAACGGTTCGATCGGTTCCTCCGCTTTCCCGTCGCGGGTTTTTGCCGGGATGCGCATGGCGGGTCACATGGGGAACGCGCGCGTCACGACGCGCAACCTGCGCGTGCTCGGTATCGACAAGGACGACAACCTCCTGGTGGTCGAAGGCGCGGTGCCGGGACCGAACGGGGGCTACGTGGTGATCAACAAGGCGAAGCATCCGCCGCGCGAGCGCCGTGGATTCGCGGGCACCGGTACGGTCGACCCGTTGAAGGCCAGCAAGCGCGCGACGAAGAAGAAGTCATAGCTGAGAGCTAAACATGGCAAAGATCGATGTAATGAATCTGAGCGGCGAAAAGACCGGCAGCTTCGAGCTGGCCGAGGAAGTTTTCGGCGCGGTCAACGAGGACCTGCTCTGGGAGGCAGTCAAGCACTATCGCGCCTCGCAGCGCGCCGGCACGCACGCCACCAAGAACCGCAAGCTGGTCTCCGGATCGGGCAAGAAGTTGTGGCGGCAGAAGGGCACGGGACGGGCCCGCGTGGGCTCCATCCGCTCTCCCTTGTGGCGGCACGGCGGCACCGTGCACGGCCCGCAACCGCGCTCCTATGATTACAGCTTCCCGCGCAAGAAGCTGCTGGGCGCGTTGCGTTCGGCGCTGGCCTCCAAGTTCGCCGACGGCAAGCTGACCGTGGTGGAGAACTTCGATCTCGCTGAAGTCAAGGCGAACGCCTTCCGCAAAGCGCTGAGCGCGCTCAAGGTTGACGGTACGGCGCTCGTGGTGGACGGGGCGAAGGCGAACCGCAACCTCGAGCTCAGCTCGCGCAATCTCGACGGGGTCGAGCTGGTGCGCGGCAACGAAGTTCACCCCTATCACCTGTTGCGCTACGACCGCGCCATCTTCTCCCGGCCCGCTCTGGAGAAGCTGCAGGCGTCGCTGAAAAAGACCGCCAGCAAGCGCCGGCATGAGGAGGTCGCGTAAATGAAATCGGCTTACCAGATCATTCGCAAGCCGCTCATCACCGAGAAGGGCCTGGGCGTGAAGGAAACCGAAGCGACCCTGGTTTTCCAGGTGGCGGTCAAGGCGACCAAGACGGAGATCAAGGAAGCGGTGCAGTCCATCTTCAAGGTGAAAGTGGATTCGGTTCGCACCGCGAACTTCGTGGGCAAGGAACGACGCCGCGGCAAGTTTACCGGCTACCGCCCCGACTGGAAAAAAGCTTACGTGCGCCTGAAGGCGGGTGAAAAAATGCCCGACTACGCGCAGAACTTGTAGTGGCAATCAGCCATCGGCCATCGGCTGTCGGAAAGAACAGCCGCACCGGTGCGAAGTGAAAAGAGAGCTAAGGGCCGAAGGACCGAAAGCCGACGGCCGATAGCCGAGAGCGAATTATGGCGATCAAAACATACAGACCGGTTACTTCGACGCTGCGCTTCCAGACCACGCTGGTCAATGATGAGCTGACGACCAACCGGCCGCACAAGGCGCTGACCGAGAGCAAGCAACGCACCGGCGGCCGCCGCAACCAGGGCGACATCACCAGCCGGTTCCGTGGCGGCGGGCACAAGAAGAAATACCGCGTCATCGACTTCAAGCGCGAGAAGGCGGGCATTCCCGCCACCGTGACTTCGATCGAGTATGACCCGAACCGTTCCGCGCGCATCGCGCTGCTGAGCTACGCCGACGGCGAGAAGCGCTACATCCTCCAGCCCGACGGGCTGAAGCTGGGCGCGAAGCTGCTGAGCGGTCCCGACGCCGACATCCTGGTGGGAAACGCGCTGCCGCTGCGCAACATCCCGCCCGGCACGACGGTGCACAACGTCGAGCTGCGGCCCGGCAAGGGTGCGCAGATGGCGCGATCGGCAGGCGCGGCCGCGCAGCTGGTCGCCAAGGAAGGCGACTACGCGCTGCTCAAGTTGCCCTCGGGCGAAACCCGGCGCGTGACCGTCGATTGCATGGCGACGATCGGCCAGGTCGGCAACCTGGATCACGAGAACATTTCCATCGGCAAGGCGGGCCGTACCCGCTGGATGGGCAAGCGCCCGCACAACCGCGGTGTTGCCATGAACCCGGTGGATCACCCGCACGGCGGCGGTGAAGGCAAGACCTCCGGCGGACGTCACCCGGTCACGCCTTGGGGCCAGCCGACGCGCGGCTACAAGACTCGCAACAACAAGCGGACTGAGAAGTTCATCGTCAGCCGCCGAGGAAAGAAATAATGCGTTCACAAAAAAAGGGTCCGTTCATCGACGGTTTCCTGGCGCAACGCATCGAGGGCATGAACCAGCGCAACGAGAAGAAGGTGCTCCGCACCTGGTCGCGGCGTTCGACCATCATTCCCGAGATGGTGGGCCATACCATTGCGGTGCACAACGGCAAGAAGTTCATCCCGGTGTACATCACCGAGAACATGGTGGGCCACAAGCTGGGCGAGTTCAGCTTTACCCGGCAGTTCAAGGGACACTCGATGAGGGCGGCTACCGAAGTGGCGGCCAAGCCCGCCGGAGTGCCCGGAGGCCCGGGAGCAATCGTTCCGGCCGCACCGGCAGCTCCGGCGCCGAAGGCGTAGAGAGACGAACATGGAATTCAGAAGCTCGGCAAGATACGTGCGCGTTTCGCCGCAGAAGGCGCGTTTGGTACTCGACCTGATCAAGGGGCGCCGCGTGGAAGACGCGATGAATACGCTCACCTTCACCAAGAAGGGCATTGCGCCGGACGTGCAGAAGGTGCTGCGCTCGGCCATTGAAAACGCCAACTACCTGAGCGGCGAAAAGGGCGTGGACGTGGACGTGGACAATCTGTTCGTGCTGCGCGCCATCGCCAACGAAGGCCCGCGCATGAAGCGCATCCGCCCCGCTCCGATGGGACGCGCCTACCGCTACCAGCGGCGCATGGCGCACATCGAGATCACGCTGGCGGAGAAAAACCGCAACGGCGCCGCGGAGGAAGCGGGCGAACAGACCCCGGCAGCCGCCGCGCGTGTGCGCAAGCCGGCGCGCCGTCCGGTCGCGAAGAAGAAAGCGCCCGCCAAGAAAACGGCGGGAAAAGGAAAGAAGAAATAGGCTTTGCCAACGGCCAATGGCTGCAGAGCCGGCGGCTTCTGAGACGAGGAACCATGGGACAAAAAGTCCATCCATACGGATTTCGGATCGGCTACACCAAGCCGTGGAAGTCGCGCTGGTTCATGACCCGCGATTACGCCAAGATGCTGCTGGAAGACGTCAAGCTGAAGGGTGAGCTGAAGGAGAAGCTCAAGTCGGCCGGCGTCAGCTCCATCGAGGTCGAGCGCCCCGGCAACAAGCTGCGCATCATCATCCGCACCGCCCGGCCCGGCATCATCATCGGCCGCAAGGGCACGGAAATCGACAAGCTCAAGGGCGAGCTGCAGAAGCGCACCAACCGCGATGTCTACATCGACATCCAGGAAGTGCACAAGCCCGAACTGGACGCGCAGCTGGTTTCCGAATCGATCGCGCTGCAGCTGGAAAAGCGGGTCGGCTTCCGCCGCGCCATGCGCAAGTCGGTAGATTCCGCCCTGCGCTTCGGTTGCAAGGGCATCAAGGTCCGCGTCAGCGGACGCTTGAACGGCAATGAAATCGCGCGCTCGGAGTGGTATCTGCAGGGCCGGTTGCCGCTGCACACCCTGCGTGCCGACATTGATTACGGGTTTGCCGAGGCGCGCACCACCTACGGCGTGATTGGCGTGAAGTGCTGGGTGTACAAGGGCGAAATCCTGCCCACCAAGAAGCGCGAGCCGCAAACGGCAACCGCGTTTTAGCGGCCGACTGTCGACGGTTGACCGTCGACGGCCAGCCAAGAAGTTAAGGTCAAAGCTATGTTGATGCCCAAGAAAGTGAAGTACCGCAAACAGCAGCGCGGGCGCATGGCCGGCAAGGCCTGGCGCGGCAGCGAGCTGTCGTTTGGCAACTACGGCCTGAAGGTCATGGAGTGCGGCCACATCACCGACCGCCAGATCGAAGCCAGCCGTATCGCCATGACGCGTTTCGTCAAGCGCGGCGGAAAAATCTGGCTGCGCCTGTTCCCGGACAAGCCGGTCACCAAAAAGCCGGCCGAAACCCGCATGGGCAAGGGCAAGGGCGCGCCGGACCACTGGGTCGCCGTCGTCCGTCCGGGCAAGATCCTGTTCGAGATGGAAGGGGTCACCCCGACGGAAGCGCGCGAAGCCATGCGTCTGGCCTCGCACAAGCTTCCGCTGAAGACTCGTTTCGTGCAGCGCGACGGTTCGGGAACGCACTGAGAGCTGGCCACTGGCCACGGGAAACTGATTTATGGATGCTGAAAAGATTCGCAATTTGACCGACGAAGAACTCAAGCAGCAGGAGCGCGAACTTAACGACCAGCTCTTCCGCCTGAAGTTCCAGCTCAACATGGGCCAGACGGAGAGCCTGAAGAAGATCCGCGGCCTGCGCAAGGACATCGCGCGCGTGAAGACGATCTCGCGCCAGCGCCAGATGGCCGCCTCGGAGAAGTCATAATGACGGAAACTACCACCGCGATTGAAACCACGCGCAAGACGCTGGTCGGCGACGTCGTCTCCACCAAGATGCAAAAGACCATCGTCGTCGAGGTCACACGCAAGAAATCGCACCATCTGTATGGCCGCGTAATCGCCCGTTCGCGCCGCTTCTACGCGCACGACGAAAACAACACCGCCAATGTCGGCGATGTCGTTCGCCTGGAAGAAACTCGTCCCATGTCGAAGCTGAAGCGCTGGCGCCTGAAAGAAGTCATCCGCCGCGCCAAGCTGGTGGGTCCGGAGGCGGTCACGCCGGGCAAGGAAGAGGCGGCCGGCGTCGCGTAGCAGGTTGTGTGGCGCGGGTCTCTGACCCGCGGGCGCACGGGTCCAAGGAGAATCGAACATGGCAGTCATGATGAGAACGATGCTCGATGTCGCCGACAACTCCGGCGCACGCAAGCTCCAGATGATCCTCCCGCTGGGCGGTTCTACTGGTCTGAGCGCCGGCCTGGGCGACGTCATCACCGCCGCCGTGAAGGAAGCATCTCCCGACGGGACGGCGAAAAAAGGCACGGTGGTGAAGGCGGTCATCGTGCGCACGCGGAAGGAACACCGCCGCCGCGACGGCACCTACATCCGCTTCGACCAGAATGCGGCGGTGCTGATCAACGACGCGCACGAGCCGGTTGGCACCCGCGTCTTCGGCCCAGTGGCACGTGAGCTGCGCGAGAAGAAGTTCCTGAAAATCGTCTCGCTCGCGCCGGAAGTGCTGTAAGGAGTGAAAAGGAGAATCGGGACGTTCAGTAGAGTCTGGTGCAGTGACTTTGGACTGGAGCCGGCTACACAATGACCCGGTTGAATGCCCGGGAAGGACGACAGAAGAGGAATCATGCAACGAGTACACAGTGACATTCGCCGCAACGACACCGTGAAGGTGATCACCGGCCGCGACCAGGGCAAGCAGGGGCGCGTGCTCCGCGTCTTTCCCGAGGAGGGGAAGGTACTGGTCGAGCACGTGATGATGGTGAAGAAGCACGTGCGCCCCAACCCGCAGCGCAACGTCAAGGGCGGCATCGCCGAGCAGGAGAGCCGGATTGCCATCTCCAACGTGATGCTGTTGTGCGGAGCGTGTGGCCCGGTGCGCGTCCGTCACGAGAAGCGCGGGGACCGCAAAGTTCGCGTCTGCCACAAGTGCGGCACGACGCTGGAGAAGTAAGAAGTGCAATCGGGTAATCGGGGGAAGTCATTTTTGACTTTTCTCGATTACGCAATTACCCGATTCAATTGAGCGCCTCACGAACCGGTTCGACTCCGAAACCGTGAGAGGAAGAAGTAGAGGACATGGCAGACGAGAAACAGAAAAAGCCGCAGCAAGCGGGAGGCAAGAAAGGCGACGGCAAGGCCAAAGGTAAGCCCGCCGAGGATGCGGTCCAGGCCAAGGGTGACGGGAAGCCACAGCGCGCCAAGGCGAGCAGCCGCTCCACCGCGCGCCTGCGCGACCGCTTCGAGAAGGAAGTGGCTCCGGCATTGATGAAGGAGTTCGACGTCAAGAACCCGATGGCGGTTCCGCGGATCCACAAGGTCGTGGTCAACATGGGTGTCGGCGAAGCCACCCAGAATGCCAAGGTCATTGACCCCGCCGCCGCCGAGTTGCAGGCGATCGCCGGCCAGAAGCCGGTGATTACCAAGGCGAAGAAATCCATCGCCGCCTTCAAGGTGCGCGAAGGCATGCCGATCGGCGTCATGGTCACGCTGCGTGGAGATCGCATGTACGAATTCCTCGACCGGCTGATCAACATCGCGCTGCCGCGAGTGCGCGATTTCCGGGGCGTTTCCACCAAGTCGTTCGACGGCCGCGGCAATTACACGCTCGGCCTGCGCGATCAGCTCATCTTCCCGGAAATTTCTTACGAGAGGGTGGAAAAGTCGAAGGGAATGAACGTCACCATTGTGACCACGGCGCGCACTGACGACCAGGCGCGCGCCCTGCTGAAAGGCCTCGGGATGCCTTTCCGCGCATAAAGAAAGAACGTTCCTGGTTTTCGGTCTCGGTTCTCAGTTCTATGACCCGAAGACCGACGACCGATAACCGACAACCGAATTGGAGATACATGGCTACAACTGCAAAACGAGTGAAGGACGATCCGAGCCGGAAGCCGAAGTTTTCGACGCGGCAGCACAATCGCTGCCAGATCTGCGGGCGTCCCCGCGGATTCCTGCGCAAGTTCGGCATTTGCCGCTTGTGCTTCCGCGGACTGGCGCTGCGGGGCGAAATCCCCGGCGTTTCCAAGTCGTCCTGGTAGGAAGTGAAATCGGGTAATCGGGAATTGAGTAAAGTGCGGCCTCGGCCGGTTCTGACTTTACCCGATTACGAAATGACTCAATTACCCGATTGAGAGTGTTGCCGCTGGTTCTCCCGGTGAAATGGGAGCGAACGGGCAAAGGAGAAGCTAAGCAATGAGTTTGACCGATCCGGTCGCAGATTTTTTGACTCGCATCCGCAACGGCATTGGCGCCCGCCAGCAGAAGGTGGACGTCCCTGCCTCCAAGCTGAAGCTGGAACTGGCCCGCATCCTTAAGGAAGAGGGCTTTATCTCCAACTTCAAGTCCACCGAGGAAGAAGGCCGCAAGGTGCTGCGCGTTTACCTGAAGTATGGCAACAACAACGAAGCCGCAATTTCGCGCCTGCAACGCGTGTCCAGTCCGGGTTGCCGCGTGTACGTCGGCCACAACGAGATTCCGCGCGTGCTCGGCGGGATGGGCATCAACATCCTGACCACCCCGCGCGGCGTGATGACGGGCCGCGACGCCCGCAAGCATGGCGTCGGCGGTGAAATTTTGTGCGAGATCTGGTGAGGCAGTCTGCCAGTCGCTCGGTCTGTCGGCCGTCAGCTGTGACGGCGGCGAGTCGAAGTGACTGACCGGCTGAAAGACTGACAGACCACAACGCTGGAAGCCGGCGGAACAAGCTGAGAGCCGACAGCTGATAGTTGAGAGCTGACATGTCACGAATTGGAAAAAAGCCGATTGCCATCCCCCAGGGAGTGAAGGTCTCGGTGGATGGGAACGTGGTCAAGGTCCAGGGCCCGAAGGGAGCGCTGGAAACGCGGGTCCCCAACGGCATCAAGGTCGCGCAGCAGGACGGCCACCTGGTCGCACAGCGCGAAAACGATCAGCAGGCCGCGCTGCATGGTTTAACGCGGGCGCTGATTAACAACGCCGTGGAAGGCGTTACCAAGGGCTGGACGCGCGAGTTGGAAATCGTCGGCATCGGGTACCGCGCCGAGCTGAAGGGAAAGGCCGTAGTCGTCTTCAATCTCGGGTATTCGCACCCCATCGAGTACCCGCTGCCGGAAGGCATCACGGTGACGGTGGACCCCAAGCAGACGCGCCTGACGATCAGCGGAATCGATCGCCAGAAGGTTGGCCAAGTCGCCGCGGAAATGCGCGGACTGCGTCCGCCCGACCCCTATAAGAACAAGGGCGTGCGCTACGCGGGCGAGCGTTTGAAGAAGAAGGTGGGTAAGACCGGGGCGAAGTAACTGCAGAATTGCGGAACTGTGGAATCGGGTAATTGCGATTGTCCGATTCGGCAATGGCAAGGGCCCGGCACAGAACCCCGGGAATAGGAAAAATAAAGATGCTTACGAAGGCTTCAAAAAACCAGACGCGATCCAAGTCTCACCAGCGCATCCGCAAGCGGATGGTTGGTACGCCGGAGCGCCCGCGCCTCAACGTGTACCGCTCGCTCAACCATATTTATGTCCAGGTGGTAGACGACCTGCACGGCAAGACGCTGGTATCGGCGAGCACGGTCGAGGGCGCCAAGGCCAGCAAGCGCACCGGCGGCAACGTCGCCGCGGCCAAGGAAATCGGCAAGCGCATCGCCGAACGCGCCAAGGAAAAGGGAATTGCCAAGGTAGTGTTCGATCGCGGCGGCTACCTTTACCACGGGCGGGTCAAGGCGCTGGCGGAAGCCGCTCGCGCGGCCGGACTGCAATTTTAGTATCAGCCGTCGGGGGTTACGTGACCTTCGACTGATTTGAGAGTGAAATGGCTACTGCAACTGTGAAGAAGAAATTGGATGCCGGCAGCTACCAACTGAAAGACCAGGTGGTCGCCATCAACCGCGTCACCAAGGTGGTGAAGGGCGGCAAGAACCTGTCGTTCGCCGCGCTGGTCGTCGTCGGCGATCCCTCCGCCGCCGTGGTCGGCTACGGTTCCGGCAAGGCCAAGGAAGTGCCGCAGGCGATCCGCAAGGGAATCGAGTCGGCCAAGAAGAACCTGGTGCGCGTGAACATCAACCAGACCACCATCCCGCACGCGGTTCTCGGACGCTTCGGCTCCGGCATGGTGCTGTTGAAGCCCGCACCGGAAGGAACGGGCGTGATCGCCGGTGGTGCGGTGCGCGCGGTCATGACTTCGGTCGGCATTCAGAACGTGCTCACCAAGTCCATCGGCACCACCAACCCACATAACGTGGTCAAGGCCACCTTCGATGCGCTCAAGAAGTTGCGCGATCGCCAGGAAGTTGCCACCATGCGCGGCAAGTCCGCACAGGAGCTGTAATGCCTGCCACCAGGAAAAGCGCCAAGCGCGCCAGCAGCGGCAAGGGTAAGATTCACCTGAAGTGGGTGCGGTCGGCGATCGCTTCGCCGGAGAAACATAAGCGGGTGGTGCGCGGTCTCGGTTTCACCCGCTTGAACCAGGTGATCGAGCGCGAAGACTCGCCCTCGATCCGCGGCATGGTCGACAAGGTTCCGCACCTGGTGAAGGTGGTAAACGAATAGTCACTCCGTCTTTCAGTCGACCAGTCGTGCGATGACTGAGATACTGACAGACTGGCAGACTGCTGAAAGCTGATCGCAGATAGCGGAGAGCCTGGAAAATGAATTTATCGAATTTACGAGCACCAAAACGCTCCTCCGAAAACCGCAAGCGCGTGGGCCGCGGCATGGGTTCAGGCATGGGCAAGACTTCTACCCGGGGACACAAGGGCCAGGGCTCACGCTCCGGGTCCCGCCTGATGCGCGGCTTTGAAGGCGGCCAGATGCCGCTGCACCGCCGCCTGCCCAAGCGTGGTTTCGTCAACATCTTCCGCGAGGAGTACGCGATCGTGAACCTCTCCGAGCTGGCGTCCCTCGGCGAAAGCAAGATCACGCCCGACCTGCTCCGCTCCAGCGGGCTGGTAAGCGGCAAGAACAAGCGCGTGAAAGTCCTGGGTGACGGCGAACTCAAAAGCGCCCTCACGGTGCAGGCGCACAAATTTTCCAAGTCGGCGGAAGAGAAGATCAAGAATGCCGGGGGCAGCGCCAGTATCATCGAAATCAAGCCGCCCGCCCCGGTGAAGAACCGGTTCGAGCAAGCCCGCGCGCAAAAACGCGCCGGCAAACAGAAGAAGCAGGCTTAACGTTTCAAGTTTCGAAGTTTCACGTTTCTCGTTGCACGGCGTTGTTCCCAATGCGCAGACCCCGCAACGTGAAACATGAAACGCGGAACTTTAAAACGGGTGTAAAGCCCAAAAGGTATTTCGACCCATGCTGGAAAAGCTGGCCAACGTATTTCGCGTTCCGGACCTCCGCAAGCGCATCCTGTTCACGCTTGGATTGCTGGCCGTGTATCGCCTCGGTGGGCACATTCCGACGCCGGGCATCAACGCCGACCTGCTGCAGCAGTTTTTCGAGCAGAACCGCGGCACCTTTCTCGGCTTCGTCGACCTGTTCAGCGGCGGCCAGCTTCGCCGGCTCACCATCTTCGCGCTGGGCATCATGCCCTACATCACCGCGTCGATCATTCTGCAGTTGCTCACGGTGGTCTATGAGCCGCTGGCCAAATTGCAGAAGGAGGGCGAACTGGGGCGCAAGAAGATTACCGAGTGGACGCGCTACCTGACGCTCATCCTGAGCGCCATGCAGTCTTTCGGCATTGCCATCACGCTGCAGCGCCAGACCACCGCCGGCACCGCGTTTGTTACCAACCCCGGCGCTGGCTTCATCCTGATGACCGTGCTGACCCTGACCACCGGCTCCGTCTTCATCATGTGGCTGGGCGAGCAGATCACGGAGCGCGGCATCGGCAACGGCATGTCGCTGCTGATCTTTGCCGGCATCGTGGTCGGCCTGCCCCGCGGTATCGCCGACCTGGTGGACAAGGTCCGCACCGACGCATGGGGCGCCTTCACCGCTCCCGCCGTGATTATCCTGATCGCGCTGATGATTGCGGTGGTCGCTTTCATCGTCTACGTAGAGCGCAGTGAACGCCGAATACCGGTGCAGTATGCCAAGCGCGTGGTCGGACGCAAAGTCATGGGCGGCGGCTCCACGCACTTGCCGCTGCGCGTCAACTCCGGCGGCGTCATGCCGGTGATCTTTGCTTCCTCGCTGCTCACGTTGCCGCAAACGGCGGGTTTCTTCCTGCGAGACAACCGTTATTTCGGCCCCCTGCTGCGCGCCTTGCAGTGGGGAGAGCCCCTGTACACGCTGCTGTATGCCATCGGGATCATCTTCTTCGCCTACTTCTACGTCTCCATTGTCTTCAACCCCAACGAGGTTGCCGACAACATGCGGAAGTACGGCGGTTTCATTCCCGGCATCCGGCCCGGCAAGCGCACCTCCGATTCGATTAACGAGATCCTGACCCGCATTACGCTGGTGGGCGCGCTCTACCTGATCATCATTTCCTTTATTCCGGAGTGGATGATCACCGGCATTCACTTGAACCACCTGCCGGGCGCGATGGGAGCTTTCTTTGAAAGATTGCCAGCGTGGATTACCAATGGGTTGGGCGTCACTTTCTACTTCGGCGGCACCTCGCTGCTGATCGTGGTGGGCGTCGCCATGGACACCGTGCAGCAGGTGGAGGCGCAGTTGATCATGCGCCATTACGAAGGCTTTACCCCGCGCTCGGGCCGGATTCGCGGTCGCAGAACGTGGGCGTAACCAACCAGGTTTCGGAGGTTTCTTAGGTTTCGGAGGCTTAGTTGAGGAGCGGAAAATCCGAAACATCCGAAACTTCCGAACGCGAAAGAAACTGCGATGGAAAAAGCTGTTGTGGAAAAGACGGCCGAGAATAAATCGATGACCACCGTTGGCCCCATCATCCTGCTGGGAGCGCCGGGCGCGGGTAAGGGAACGCAGGCAAAAACCATCTGCGAACGCTATGCGGTCCCTCAGATCTCTACCGGGGACCTGCTCCGCGACCATGTTGCCCGCTCAACCGAGCTTGGCAAGCAGGCCAAGGCCGTCATGGAACGCGGCGGGCTGGTTCCTGACAACCTGGTCAACAACATGGTTGCCGAGCGCCTCTCCCGTCCCGATACCAGCCGCGGTTTCATTCTCGACGGCTATCCGCGGACGGTCGCTCAGGCGCAGTGGCTGGACGGGTACCTGGCGGATAAGCGCTTTGAGAATCAAGGAGATCGCAAGCTGCACCCGGTTGTGATCAACATCGCGGTGGGATATAATCTATTATTACGGCGACTTACCGGCCGGCGGTCTTGCCCAACCTGCGGGCGCATTTACAACGTGTACTTCCAGCCTCCCCGCGTTGCTGATCTCTGCGACGTCGATGGCACGAAGCTAGTTACGCGCCGTGACGATTGCGAGGAAGTGATCTCCAAGCGTCTGAAAGAATATGAGGCGCAAACTCTGCCCTTGGCAGACTATTACCGCGCCCAGGGACGCCTGGTTGAAGTCGATGGCGAGCAGGGAACGGATGCGGTCGCCGCCGCGGTGCTGAAAGTGATTGATGGCCATCGTCTGTAAATCGCCGACCGAACTGGAGAAGATGCGCGCTTCCGGCCGCATCGTGCGCCAGGTGCTCGACACGGTCCGTGCCATGGTGAAGCCCGGTGTCACCACCATGGACCTGGAGCGGGCGGCGGAGAAGAAGATCAAGGAACTCGGCGCCAAGCCGGCCTTCAAGGGATATTACGATTACCCTTGCGTGCTGTGCACGTCGGTCAACCAGGAGATCGTTCACGGCATTCCTTCGCCGAAGCGGCTGCTCAAGGACGGCGACATTGTCTCCATTGACTGCGGCGTCGTGCTCGACGGCTATTACGGTGATGCTGCCATTACGGTCCCGGTGGGCAACGAAGTCGCCCCCGACGTGCAGAAGCTTTTGGAAGTGACCGAAGCCTCGCTGTACCGTGGAATTGCCGCCGCCCGCATCGGCAACACCGTGGGCGATGTCGGCGCCGCGGTGCAGGAACTGGTCGAGGCCAACGGGTTCAGTGTGGTGCGCGAGTTTGTCGGGCACGGCATTGGCACACGGTTGCACGAAGACCCTCAGGTTCCGAATTACGGCACCCGCGGGCACGGCGCCCGGTTGCGCGAGGGCATGGTGATCGCCATCGAGCCCATGGTGAATGCCGGCACGCCCGGCGCCCGCGTGCTCGATGATAAGTGGACGGCGGTGACCGAGGACGGCAGCTTCAGCGCCCACTTCGAGCACTGCGTAGCCGTCACCGAAGACGGCCCCTTAATTTTGACGCAGTAGCTGGCCACCGGGTTTCGGCCAGCGGCTCTCGGGTCGGAAGACCGAAAACTGTCGCGTATGACAGCCGCGAAGCCGCGGCAGAATGTGTAGCCCACGGCGTAAGCCGTGGGTAGGCGGACATAAAATTCGAGCCCCCTTCAGGGGCGAAGGATTCAACCGAAGGCGTAAGCCCGAAGCGTGATAACAGGAGTGCATGAGTAAAGAAGACGCGATTGAAGTTATGGCAGTGGTCCTGGAACCCCTGCCCAACGCAATGTTCAAGGTGGAATTGGAAAACAAGCACCAGGTCCTGGCGCATGTTTCTGGAAAAATGCGCAAGAACTTCATTCGCATTTTGCCCGGCGATCGGGTCGCGGTGGAGCTTTCTCCCTACGACCTCACCCGCGGCAGGATTGTGTATCGATACAAGTAGAACGGGAAATTGAGTAATTGCGTAAAGTGGTTTTGCTTTGCCCGATTACCCGATAGGAATTGAACTCATGAAGGTCAGGGCGTCAGTAAAGAAGATTTGCGACAAGTGCAAGGTCATCCGCCGCAAGGGCGTGGTGCGGGTGATCTGCGAAAACACGAAACACAAACAGAGACAAGGTTAAGAGGTCTTTATGGCACGTATTGCCGGCGTGGATCTTCCGCGCAACAAGCACACACGCATCGCGCTGACCTACATTTACGGTATCGGTCATCCGCGCGCCGCCAAGATTGTCGCAACCGCCAACGTCGATGGCGAAAAGAAGGTGCAGGACCTCAACGAAGAAGAGGTCAACCGCATCCGCCAGGTCATCGAGAGTGAGGGCAACGTCGAAGGCGACCTGCGTAAGGATGTCTCGATGCACATCAAGCGGTTGATTGAAATCGGCTCGTACCGCGGCTTCCGGCACCGCCGTAACCTGCCGGTCCGCGGCCAGCGCACGCACACCAATGCTCGTACCCGCAAGGGCCCGCGCAAGGGAACTGTGGCCAACAAGAAGAAGGCAGCGACCAAGACGTAATAGTTAGGAGTTACTGGTTGGGAGTCAGCGCGAAGCGCAGCTCCTCGTTTAACTAACTCTCAACTCCAAGCTACTAACGACTGAGAAGAAATATGGCGAAACCAGCAGCAGAAACTACCGCCGGCGCGCCGGCAAAAAAAGGCAAGACCAAGAAATTCAAGAAGCGTGAGCGCAAAAACGTCCCCTTCGGGGTGGCGCACATTCAGGCTTCGTTCAACAACACCATCGTCACCATCTCCGACAGCGAGGGCAACGTGCTTTCCTGGAAGAGTTCGGGATCGCTGGGGTTCCGCGGATCGCGCAAGGGAACGCCTTTTGCGGCGCAGCAGGCGGCCATGAACGCCGCCAACATGGCGCGCGAGCATGGTCTCCGCTCGGTGGAAGTGCGTGTCAGCGGTCCCGGTTCGGGCCGCGAGTCGGCGATTCGCGCCCTGGCTGCCGCCGGCATCGAGGTGCGAAACATTCGCGATGTCACCCCGATTCCGCACAACGGTTGCCGTCCACCCAAACGGCGCAGAGTTTAGAAGGTTTCGCGTTTCAAAACGCGAAACGTGCAACGGGAAACGTTTTGGATCGGGACGAAGCGCGGGCCAAGCGCGTAAACCGATCGTCACCGGTAGAAATAAGGAGAAGAACATTGGCTCGATATACAGGCGCAGTTTGCCGTCTTTGCCGACGCGAAGGCATGAAGCTCTTCCTTAAAGGGGCGAAGTGCTTCAGCGATAAATGCCCCATCGAGAACCGCAACTTCGCTCCCGGCCAGCACGGCAAGGACCGCAAGGCGAAGATTGTCGGCTACGGCCTGCAGTTGCGCGAGAAGCAGAAAGCCAAGCGCATCTACTTCACCAACGAAGGCCAGTTCCGCAACTATTACGAGAAGGCCTCGCGCACCAAGGGCGTCACCGGCGAAGTGCTCCTGCAGCAACTGGAGCGCCGCCTTGACAACGTGGTGTACCGCCTCGGACTTGCCACCTCGCGCCGCCAGTCGCGTCAACTGGTGCGTCACGGGCACATCCAGGTGAACGGCCGCAAGGTCGATATTCCGTCGTTCCAGGTGAAAGCCGGAGACGAGATTGCGGTTCGCGAGCCGAGCAAGAAGCTACCCATCATTGCTTCTTCGATTGAGTACAGCAGCCATCAGCCGACTCCGAACTGGCTGGAGATCGATCGCGAGAACATGAAGGGACGCGTCACCGCGATTCCCAAGCGTGAAGACGTGAACCTGCCGGTCAACGAACAGTTGATCGTCGAACTTTATTCGAAGTAAGCGCTTTTCAGTCTTCAGTCGTTCGGCTTCTGCTGATCGACTGAAAGACTGACATGCTGACAGACTTTTTTGGCCCCATTCGCGCCAGATCAGGCTTGCGCGACGAAGCACCTCACGCCTGGGCCGCGTGAGGATGTCGCCTTGACCCACATGGCCGAAGGAGAAACAAATGCTTTGGAAAGGTTTTCAGAAACCCAAGCGCCTCGCCGCTGACACCGAAACCCTCACCGACAAGTACGGTCGCTTCTGGGCACAGCCCTTCGAGCGCGGCTTCGGCACCACCATCGGCAACGCACTCCGCCGCGTGCTGCTCAGCTCCATCGAGGGCGCGGCTGTTACCGCCGTCAAAATCGAGGGCGTGCTTCACGAGTTTCAGTCGATCCCCGGCGTGGTTGAGGACGCAACCGACATCATCCTCAACCTCAAGCAGGTCCCGTTCAAGCTCAACGGCGAAGGCCCCAAAGCCATCTATCTGCGCGCCGACCAGCCTGGCGTCGTCACATCAGGCATGATCGAGGCGGACGCGGACGTCGAGGTCCTCGACAAGAACGTTTACATTGCCACCGTCAGCGAAGGCGGCAAGCTCGACATGGAAATGCGGCTCAAGCGCGGACGCGGGTACATCGCCGCCGACAAGAACTTTGAGGAAGACCTCGGCATTGGCTTTATTCCCATCGACTCCGTGCACTCGCCGGTGCGCAAATGTAATTACACCGTCGAAGCGGCGCGCCTGGGGCAGATCACTGACTACGACAAGCTCACGCTTGAAGTCTGGACCAACGGTTCTGTCGCTCCCGCCGACGCTATCGGCCTGGCCGCGAAGCTGGTGAAGGACCACATGAACATCTTCATCAACTTCGAAGAGGAGATGGAGACCTCCGCCGCCAGCGAGGAGCGCAAGCCTGAGATTCGCAACGAGAATCTGAATCGCTCCGTCGAGGAGCTGGAACTCAGCGTTCGCAGCTACAACTGCCTGAAGAACGCCAATATCCAGACCATCGGCGAACTGGTGCAGAAGACCGAAGCCGAGATGCTCAAGACCAAAAATTTCGGCCGCAAGTCGCTGAACGAGATCAAGGAAATTTTGGCCTCGATGGGACTCAGCCTGGGCATGAAGATCGACGAGCACGGCAATGCCGTGGCCGCTGCTCAGCCGGCGCAATCCGTGGCCATGGGCTTCGGCTCCATCGAGCACCAGCAGTAGAAATGCCGTCGTTCGTCGTTGGTCGTTGGCCAATCCGGCTAACGACTAACGGCCAGCGACCCTGACAAGGAATCATCATGCGTCATCTTAAAGCCGGTAAGAAGCTCGGAAGGAACACCAGCCATCGTCGCGCCCTGCTGCGCAACCTGGTCACCTCGCTCATTCTGGAAGAGCGCATCGAAACCACCGAACCCAAGGCCAAGGCCATGCGCCCGCACGTCGAGAAGATGATCACCCTCGGCAAGCGGGGCGATGTCGCGGCGCGCCGCCTTGCCGCCTCCTACCTGATGACCCGCGCCGCCGTCGACAAACTGTTCGACACGGTCGCGCCGCGCATGGGGGACCGTAACGGCGGCTACCTGCGTATCATTCGCACCGGGTGGCAGAAGGGCGACGGCGCCGAGAAGGCTTTCATCGAGTTGATCGGCAGCGAGAAGACCATTGCCGAGAAGCAGCACAAGCGCGCCGAAGCCCGCGCTAAGCGCCGCGAGGAAGCCAAGAAGGCGATGGAAGAAGCCGAAGCCCAGAACGCCGCAGCCGAAACTCCGGCCGAAGGTGAAGCTAAGGGCGAAGGCGAAAAAGAATAACGGAAGCGGCGGCCGCGATCTCCGGAGTCGCATTGTACGTCGGAGAGCGCGCCGTCTCAGGGAAGACGTTAATCGGAGGTCGCGCGTGTGCGCGGCCTTTCGTCATTCCGGCCTCGTTCCCGTGAAGTGCGAGCAAGCCATGGCACTCCACTAGTTCCCAGCCGCCGCGTGCTTGCTTTTGACACTGCTGAAGGCAATCAGCAGCAGTTGCACGCACGCAGCGGCCATCGAGTCGAGCGCGACATCGTGAGCGCTTCCCGTTCGTCCCGACAGGAACGTCTGGTGCCACTCATCCAGTCCCGCGACCGCAACCGTTGCCAGAAACGCGGCTCCCGCCGCGCGCAAGCTCCACGCCTTTACCATCGCGCTCCATGGCGGAACCCGAATCGCGCCGCGCGGAAGCATCAGTGTTGCCCACCAGGCGCGCAACATCAACAGGCTCAGCATCGCGTAACCGAAGCAATGGCCAAGCTTGCGCAACAAGTCATGCACGAACCGAAACTGCGCGGCGGTAATGTGGGGATCAAGAAACAGGATGAGCGGACGAAGAATTCTCGACGTATTTGCCGAGGAGGCTACCGTCGTGGACTCGAGCGCGATGACTGCCAGCCACAGCAGCGCCGGCGCCCATGCGCGTATTAAGGGTCTACTCGTGCTTTCAATCGCCATTGCGACGCGCGCTTCATCGCTGGCGATCAGCGCTTGCCCGCCAACGTAACAGGCGCATATACCGGCAATTTGCCAGGTGTGGGCAGCCCGCAGCTATTCCACGCGATAATTGGGCGCTTCACGGGTGATGGTCACGTCGTGTACATGGCTCTCGCGCATGCCGGCATTGCTGATGCGCACGAAGCGAGCTTTCTGCTGCAAGTCGGAAATCGACTCCGATCCGGTGTAGCCCATGCCCGACCTCAGCCCGCCCACCAGTTGGTAAATGATCATCGACAGCGGGCCGCGATAAGGTACGCGTCCCTCGATTCCTTCCGGCACCAGCTTCGCCAGACGGTTGCCTTCACCGTCTTCGCGGCTGACCGGCACGGAAGAATCGCTGCCGCTGGATTCCTGGAAGTAGCGCTCGCCGCCACCCGCCGACATCGCCGCCAGCGAACCCATCCCGCGATACGCTTTGAAGGTGCGGCCCTGGTACAGAATAGTTTCACCGGGACTTTCGTCGGTTCCTGCGAACAGCGATCCGATCATGCACACGCCGGCGCCCGCAGCCAGGGCCTTGGTGACGTCGCCGGAATACTTGATGCCGCCGTCGGCGATGATGGGAATCTGCGCGTCGCGCACCGCGCGGAACGCCTCCGCGATGGCGGTGATCTGCGGAACCCCGGCGCCGGTGACGATGCGCGTGGTGCAGATCGAACCTGGCCCAATGCCGACCTTGACCGCGTCCGCGCCGCTCTTCGCCACTTCGCAGGCGCCATCGAACGTCCCCACGTTGCCGGCAATGAGGTCGACCTCGGGCAACTTCGCTTTCACCGTCCGAATCGCCTCCAGCACGCGCGTTGAATGACCGTGCGCGCTGTCAATCGCGATTACGTCCACCTTGGTTCGCGCCAGTTCCTGGGCGCGTTCCAGGTAATCGCCGGTGGCGCCGATGGCCGCGCCCACTCGCAGGCGGCCCTGGGCGTCCTTGGCGGCGTAGGGATATTTCAGCTTCTTCTGAATGTCCTTGACCGTGATCAGGCCCTTGAGCGTGTACTTGTCATCGACCACCAGCAGCTTCTCGACGCGATGCTTGTGCAGGATCTGCTCGGCTTGCTCGAGCGTGGTCCCTACCGGCACGGTAATCAGGTTTTCTCGGGTCATCACCTTGCTGATGGGAATGTCGGTGCGGGTTTCGAACCGGAGGTCGCGGTTAGTAAGAATGCCGACCAGTTTCTTGTTCTTGGTAATGGGGACGCCGGAGATGCGGTAGCGCTCCATCACCTTGAGCGCGTCGCTCACCTTGTCGTCAGGGGACATGGTGATCGGATCCACGATCATGCCGCTTTCCGACCGCTTCACCTTATCCACTTCGCCGGCCTGCTGCTCGATCGTCATGTTGCGATGCACGATGCCCATGCCGCCCTGCTGCGCCATGGCAATCGCCATCTGCGCCTCCGTCACCGTGTCCATCGCAGCGCTGATAATGGGGATATTCAGGATGATGTTGCGCGTGACGTGAGTCTGCGTGTTTACCGCGGCGGGAACCACGTCGCTCCTCGCCGGCAGCAGCAGCACATCATCAAACGTGAGGGCCTCGGGGACGGGGAAATGAATCATCGTTCACTCGCTGGGACTTTTCGCCATTGTAGCAGCAGCAAGTGAGCGGCCGCTGCTCAGCCGACGAATGAGCCCGATGGGACCGTGGACATCGTGAAGGCCGGCGGCAGCGGAGATTTTGCCAACACTTGTAACCTACACTGGAACATTTGACGCTATAATCCGCGCCACATGGCAGACGAAGTCGGGGATGGGTCGCTGGGGAACGAAGCTGCCGTGGTGGAAGCCACGGCGCCCGCCGGCGGTGTCACAGTGAGCGCGTTGTCTTGGGGACCGGTCCAACCCGGTGAGCGCATTGCCTTGATCGACGTGCTGCGCGGACTGGCGCTCTTCGGCATCATCGCGGCGAACATGCGCGGCTTCGCCGGCCCGCTCTACGCATATTTCCGCCCCGAGTTGGTCTGGACTACGCGCCTCGACTTCTGGGTGCAGGCGTTCGTGGATACCTTTATCCAGGGCAAGTTCATCACCATCTTTGCTTTCCTGTTCGGAGTCGGCTTCGCGCTGCAATTCACCCGGGCGGTGGAGCGGAAGGGACGGTTCGTTCGCGTTTACACGCGCCGGCTGCTGGCGCTCCTGCTGATAGGAGCGCTGCACCAGTTGCTGTTCTGGTGGGGCGACGTGCTGATCACCTATGCTCTCAACGGCTTTCTGCTGATCCTGTTTCGCAAGCGCAAGAACAAAACCATTCTCATCTGGGCCCTGTGCATGATGGCGCTCCCGATCGTCGGGGCCGCCGGCTACAGCGCGTTTCGACATTACCGGCCGCTCCCTCCGCAGAAGGCGGCGGAGGAGAGAAAGAAGGACGAACAGGAGCGGAAGAAGCGCGTAGCCGAGATGTGGCAGTCGGTCAAGGTCTACCAGACCGGCAGTGTCGTGAAGATCTACAACGAGCGGCTTGGCGAACTATGGCACGAAAACCGCACCCAGCCCTTCGCGATGCTCATGACGCTGCCCATCTTCATGCTCGGCCTGCTGGTTTATCGCCGCGGCATATTCCAGGACCCGCGGGCACACCGAAAGGAGTTGAGGAAAGCGCTGATCATAGGAGCGCTGGCCGGGATCCCGGCAAATATTGGCGCGACTTACATCATGCATGTGACCGATGCCGCGAACCAGAGTGGGCCGCCGACGCCTTTTCAAGTATTCGGCTTCGCCCTTTTCTTCTGGGGACGTCCTGCCCTCAGCATGTGCTATGCCTCCGCCGTGGCCCTTTTGTTTTTGGATACCAGCTGGGCGAAGCGCCTCGTACCATTTTCTGCGATCGGACGCACTGCGCTTTCCAACTACTTGTTCCAAACCATCTTCTGCACCACGATCTTTTATGGCTATGGCGGGGGGCTGTTCCTTAAAGTGCACCTGGCATGGTTGATGGTGCTCAGCCTCGCGATATACGCGTTGGAGTTAAAGCTAAGCAAGTGGTGGCTTGCTCACTACCGCTTCGGGCCGGCGGAGTGGGCTTGGCGATCGCTGACCTACGGACAATTGCAGCCGATGAAGATCCCAATCAAGTCTGAGGCCGCAGCGTCCTCCTCAAACAAATGAAAAGCCATTCTTGAGGAATGATTTTTCAGAATTTCCTCGTGCATTGAGAGAGCGACCGACCCTAACTTCAGTTGTTGGTTCAAACCAGGTGTTCTGGAGAGTTAACCAGAAGATAATAGCGCGGAACGCCAGCGTTAAAGATTCTTAGTACGGGAACTACTACTCTGCTTAGTCCGCGAAGGGCGCGCTGCTGGCGGCTTGGCCAACTCGCGGAGACGCGCCGCCTGCTCTCTGCCGGTGACGGGAAGTTTCTGCGGGTCGATGAGTCCGACCTGCGCCAGCAGGCAAGCCTGGTCCCAATAAATGTGTTCGTGGGCGACCTTGCCATTCTCCATTTTCATTACCACCACGTGCGGCAGTTCGACGTATTTCCCGGTGGGCGCAATGCCGGGAAGCATGTATTCGATGACGATGTCGTGGGTGAAGCACAAGATCAGTTCATCGACCACGCAATCGTGGCCGACGGTGCGCGAGATGGGAACGACACGGATATCCGCGGGCATCTTGCCAACGAAAAATCGCCGGTAGAAATCATCAACACCAGCGCGGCCGTAACCGCCCTTGAGCACCGGAACATTGTGCACGTAGGGCTCCTCGGTCATGGTGCGCATGGTGGCATCGACGTCACGGTCTTCAAACTCGCACTTGACGTGCAGATCGAAGACGGAGCCGAGATCCGGTTTGGGGGCCTTCCTGCTGCGTGCCGGCTTCACCACAATTCTCCTTCGAGCGCTTTCGATTTCAGAGCTAGTCCGTGGCCGCGATTTGGTATTGCTCCAGTTTGCCGTCGGGCAGCTCGAAGGTCCATACGCGCAGCGCGCGGTCCGCGAACTTCACCCGGTAGACGCGAAGGACCATGCCGCCGCGCAGCGACTGGTTGGTTTGTGAAAAGTCCTTAGGCGTGCCCAGCGGACCGAGGCTGGAGGCGAAGTCCGCAAGTGCCTGGTCGCTGAAGTACGAGTTAGCGTTATCGGTAAAAAGCGAGCGATTGATCTCGCCCTTCTGTAGCCCGCTGAAAATCTGCTGCGCCTGTTGCAGCGAGCGGGCGGTATCGATGTCCTGAAGAGCAAGCGTGGCCAGCCTTTTGGCGATATCGCCGGAAGCGCCGGCCGCGTCCTGATTGGTAAGCACGACGACAGCAACATCATCGTCCGGGAAAACGGTATTGGTGGCGGTAAATCCGGAAACCTCGCCGCCATGGGTGAGCACGCGGTGTCCGGAGTCGGAGCGCACCGCGACGCCGAGCCCGTACTGCGTGCCCAGGCCGTTAGCGAGCACGGTTTCAGTCTGGAATTGCTGGTAGGAGGCGGCGCTCATCAGCTTGTGTGCCAGCAGCGCGACATCCCATTTGGCGAGATCCTCTGCCGTCATGGCAAGTTCCCCGGCAGCGTACATCCAGCCGCTGCCTTCGTCGGGGGCAACGCGCGCCGGGCCCAGGCCGTAACGCATGTAGCCAACGGGATCGGACGGGCCGAGCTTGTTCTGATCGAAATCGACCACGCTGGTCATCTTCAGAGGGCTGAAAATGTTGTCGCGCAGGAATTCGTAGTAGGGCCTGCGAGTCACCTTTTCGATGATGGCGCCGGCGATGGTGTATCCGGTGTTGCTGTACTGCCAGCGGGTACCGGGTTCGAAGTCAAGGGGCTTGCGGCCCCAAGTCTGCATGATCTTTTCCGCCGTGGTCGGCTTCAACATGGCGGGCATGACATAGTCCTGCGGCCAGAAATCCGAGTAGCCGGAGGTGTGAGTCAGCAACTGGCGGACCGTGACCTGGTAAGCGCGCGTCAGGTTAGGGAAGTATTTGCCGATCGGGTCGTCGAGCGAGATCTTGCCTTGCTCGTGCAAAAGAAGCAGCGCGACGGCGGTGAACTGCTTGCTGATCGATCCGATGCAGTAACGCATGTCGGGACGGGCTGGTGTCGGCGGCTCCAAACGCGCTTCGCCGTAGGCTTTGCTATAGGCGATTTGACCGTCTTTGACGATGGCGACAGATGCGCTGGGCACCCCGCTGGAGGCGAGAATCTCGGTCGCGGCGGCGTCCATCTGGTGGCGAATGTCATCGGGAATCAGCGGGCGCGGCTGCTGGGCATGAGCTGCAAGGAAGGCAAAAACCAGGAAAAACGCGACACGCAGGCGCATGTTGGACTCCGGAAAAACGGGCAGTGTAGCACGGACGATCGGTGGTGACCGCGAAAGCAGCTAGTCGCTGCCGGTGGTGTGCACGGAGGCGGCGCGGGAGGCAGGTTCGGCGGGGGATTCGTTGCGCAAGCTGATAACGCGCCCGCCGGGCCCGAAGCGATAAGGTTCACCGCGCCAGGTGAAGTTGCGGCCGGTAAAGCTGGCCAGCCAGAAGAAGAATCCCAGCAGATCGCGGACGGGATAAAACCAGAGATAGCGCGGGACTTCCGGATCCTGTACCACGCCCCAGCCGACCACCAGCGCTTGCAGCCAGCGGTTCGCCAAGCCCCAGCCGAGCAGCGTAAGTGCAAGCGGCCAGTATCCCCAAGCCGCGGCGACAATGAAGCCCAGCAGCGCGAACGGTGTTGCGAAGGTCAGCCCGTTGCCGATGTGGCCGGCGGGGCGCGAGAAGCGGGTGCTGCGCATCCAGCGGATCTGGCGGCTGATCATGGCGCGGTTCAGCGTGATGTGGTCAATGACCACGTGCGACAGGACCACCCGGTAACCGGCGGCGTCGATGCGGCGGCCGATTTCGTAGTCGTCGGAATGGTAATCGGCGAGCACGCGGATTCCGCCAATGCGCGCGAGTACGTCCTTACGGGTGGCAGTAGTTGGACCGAGGGCGAACTTCATGCCTTCCAGCAGATCGGCGGCGAGCACGCCGGAGGTCAGTTCAACGGAAAATCCGGCCGCTTCAAGCCGGGACCAGATGCCTCCGCTGGGCTTGCCGCGATAGATGCACGTGACCAACCCAACCTGGGGATCGCGTAGCGGTTCGACGATGTTGCGCAGGTAGTCACGCGGCACGCGGACGTCGCTATCGCCGATGACCACGATTTCGTGCTCGGCGGCTGCAATCATCTTGTGCTCGGAATAGACGCGCGGATTCGGCCAGATAGGTTCGCCGGAATAAACGCAGCGCACCTTCACGTTGGGATAGCGCTGGCGCAAGCTGTTGATGACAGCGATGGCAGGATCCTCGGGCGTGCGCGCGCCGAAAATCAGCTCAAACTTGGGATAGTCCTGCTGAAAAATCGATTCCAGATTTTGCTCGAGCATGGGCTCGAGGCCGAATACAGGCTTGATGATGCTGGCGGGAGGCCACTCTTCATCGACGAGCCGCGGAGAGGCTGCCCCAGCGATGCGGGCTCTTGCGCGAAAGCGTAGCGCGGCCACCATGACCAGCACCAGAAAGCCGGTCGAGCTAACAAGCCCCATGATGGCGACGAACAATAGAAACTGAGGCATCACGCGCTGGCCTTATCCTATTCTTCACCGTAACACGGGAGCAACTGGAAGCACTCCGTGAGTAACCCGAGAATTGTAAAGTTTTGTATTGGTAATTGCGAGTGCAGCGTCGTCAAGGGGGTGAGACAACGACTCTGGAAAAGCGAGTTGGCGCTTCCGACCCGCTTAGCTGCTCGCGCTCTTGTCGGCCTGCACCGGGCGGACAATCTGGTTGTAAATCGCCAGGGCCACGGCCGTGATCAGGCCGACAGCTGTGACGGCGAGCCACAGGTTGCGCGGGTGGCCTGTCACTTCCCCGTAGTGATGTGCCAGTTGTCCGCCAAACCATCCACCAACTAGCGATCCAATTCCGATCGGCAAGAACGCAAAGCCCATGTAGGTGCCCTGCTGGCCGGGGGGCGCGAGCCGGGAGATGTATTCGTAATAGCGCGGTGACTGGATGATCTCGCCAAGCGCGAGCACGATCAGCGATAGCACCACGCCCGTGATGCTGGGCCGAAAGGCGAGTATCAGCCACGAGATCGATGTCACCACGGTGCCGAGGATCACCGACGGAAAGGCCGGGATCTTGCGCGTGATGAAGTTCACCGCAATGGTGAAGCAGATGACCACCAGGCCATCGGTGATGAGAATCGCTTCTACGGGCGCGCTGGCGTCGATGTAGTTATGAATATAGCCCGGAAGGCTGATGTATTGCTGCCAGAAGACAACCCAGTAGCCGGTGAACAGAACCAGGAACCACATGAAGCGGCTCATGCCGGCCATGGCAAGAACGAGAACGATGATCCACACCCACCACGGCACCGCCACGCCGGCGAGCGAAGCGCCAACGAGCACGATGGCGACCAGGAGCACCGGCAGCACCAGCTTGTAATTTCCCAGTACAACGCAGAAGTTGTGCGCGACCTCGGCAATCGAGGGCGGAGGAGCTTCGCCGGCCTTGCGCGGATCGCGGAAGAAAATCAGGACTACGAAGAACATGGCGAAGACGCTGAGGGCGGCAACACGGTAGACGTTTTCCACCCCGAGTTGGCGATGCGCCCAGGAGGCCACCAACGGGCCGGCGGCGCCCCCGATATTAACCATCGTGTAATAGATGGAATAGCCGATGGAGCGCACGTTCTCTTTCGAAGCGCGCGCCGTGGTGCCGACCACGCATGGCTTTACCAGCGCCACTCCGAGCGCGGGAAGAATAAGGATGAAGCCGACAAACAGGCCGAGTGGAACGGCGGACCGGACCGGGGCGAGCCAGGGCGCGCCAATGGAGCCGATCAGGAAGTAGGCGGTAGCGAGAATGAAGTAAGCGATGGAGAGGGCGCGGCGGAAGCCCAGACGGTCGGCTGTGGCGCCGCCGAAGATCGCCAGGAACCACACCATGCCGCCGAAAATGCCGGTCAGCGTTCCGGTTTGCTGGGTGGAGAAATTCAATTTCCCTTGCAGGTAGAGGGCGAGCGAGGAAAACGCGCCGTAGTAGGAGAGGCGCTCGAAAATTTCCGTGATGTTGGCGACCCAGAAGGGGCGCTCGAAGCCGGTGCGAATCTCGCGCACGCGCGAAGCGAAGGTCAAATTGGCCTCCTCGTATGACGGGAGTCGGTTGCTGGTCCCTCGGGTACTACCAACTGCAAGTTCCGGCTGCGCGAAAGCGCGCTTCCACCTCGGCGGCAGTGAGGCCGGAAACCCGAATGAGCTTGTTACGGCTGGTCTGGCCCGCGGCTATGGTAATCGAGGAACGCGGCAGCTTCAAAAGATCGGCGAGAAATTCAATGCAAGCGGAATTCGCCCTGCCTTCCAGCGGAGGCGCCGTTAGCGAGAGCTTGAGCGCGTCGCCGAGTTCGCCGGTGATGGCATTCTTCTTCGCGCGCGGATGAAGACGTACGGTGAAGGTGGCGCCGGCTGCAGTGTCGTGCACAACCATGATTTTCTACTTAACCATAAAGGACACAAACGATCACGAAGGAAAATGCGTTCGTACTGCTTCGTGCGTCGTGGCCGGATGCTAGTATGGCGGGTCGAAGGTGAAGGTGATGGCGACAGGCGGCGCGGGGCAGGAAAGCGAACTCGCGAAAGCGGCGCGGGAAGCGTTGGGGCGTGCGGCCCTGGCGGCGGTTGCGCTGGTGGTCGCCGTACTGATCCCGGCGCCGATGTGGGCGAGAATTCTGATCTTCTTCACCATCCTGTTTGTCGCCGGAATGATCATCCGGGTACGCAAAGCGCACCACGCTGCTAACCCAAAAACCAGGTAACCACGAAGGACACAAAGGGGCGCGAAGGCCTGTTTCTCGTTGGTTGCTTCTGTTGTCGGCCGCGCTCACCGGCCTGACCTCGTAACGTAAAACCCCCGGGCCTGCCCAAACTCGAACCATGCCGGGGCACGCGTTCCTTCGTGGTCCACTGTACCCTTCGTGGTTTACGCTTTTGCACGGCCACCGAAGATTGCCGTGCCCAACCGCACACAAGTGGAGCCTTCCTCGACGGCGACTTCAAAGTCGTGCGACATGCCCATGGAAAGCACGTCCATGCGGACGCCAGGAAGATTGCGGCGGGCGATGTTGTCGCGAATTTCACGCAGACGGCGGAAGTAGGGGCGGGCGCTCCGCGGATCGTCGGTGAAAGGCGGAATGGTCATGAGGCCGCGGAATTCAAGGTGATCGAGGCGGGCCGCCGCTTCCAGCAATTCGCCAAAGCCCGTGGAAACCGGATTCAGCCCGCTCTTCGATTCTTCGCTGCCCAGATTCAGTTCGATAAGCACAGGCAGGCGCTTGCGCAGGTGCGCAGCGGCTGCGTTCAATTTGTCGGCGAGGCGAAGCGAATCCACGGAATCTACGGTGGAGAAAATCTCGACCGCCTTGGCGGCCTTGTTGGTCTGCAGATGGCCGATCATGTGAAATTCCGCGCCGTCGAGATCGCGCACCGTGGCAGCCTTTTCCGCAAACTCCTGCACGCGGTTTTCGCCGAACAGACGCTGGCCGGCGTCATGGGCGGCGCGGATGGCGTCAGGACCGAAGGTCTTGGTGACTGCCATCAGCGCGACTTCGTCGGGAGAGCGGCCGGCGCGGCGTGCGGCGGCTGCGATGCGCTCGCGGACGGCGGCGAGGTTTTCTTTGATCGTTAAAATAGGTTTCACGTTTCCAAGTTTCACGTTTCACGCTGCACAATCCGTGAAACTCGAAACGTGAAACGTGAAACCTGTGTTTTCAATCGTCATCACATAATCGCGGTCGGCGGCGCCGGTTCGTCAGGGCTACCGGCATTGGCGAGCGGCAGCTTGATCATGACGCTCACCAGCAGCGCGAGGCCGATCAAGCCGCTGATCCAGGCGTCGCCAATCTTGACGTCGGGCATGGTGTGGCCGGTGCCGACGATGGCCGCAATCACCAGGCCGCAGAGCGCTTCGCCGGCGATCAGGCCGGAGGCGGTGAGCACGCCAGCGTTTTCGACCCGCGCTTTCTGCGCGTCATTCAAGCCGCGGCGATCGCGGAGCAGGTCGGTAATCCAGCGAATGACGCCGCCGACGAAAATGGCGAACGTGGTTTGAAGAGGCAGGTACATGCCAACGGCGAAGAGCATGGGACTCTTCACCTGCACCATGATCAGCGCGAATCCCATGAAGATGCCAACCACGACCAGCGGCCAAGCCATGTTGCCGCCGACAATGCCCTGGCCGAGCATGGCCATCAGGCCAGCTTGCGGGGCGGGCAGGGCGGCGCTGCCAAAGTGATAGGCCTTGTCGAGAATCATCAGCGGGAAGAACAAAACCAGGGAGGCGACGATGACGCCGAACATATCGCCAATCTGCATTCGCGAGGGCGTGCCCCCGAGGATGTGTCCGACCTTGAGGTCCTGGAGCATCTCGCCGGCCACGGCGGACGAGACGCAAACCACCGCCGCCACGCCCAGCACGGCGGCGACCCCTCCGGTTCCACCAACTCCGAGCGCGACCATCAACAGCGCGGCGACCACCAGCGTGCACAGCGTCAAGCCGGAGACAGGATTGTTGGAGGATCCGATCATGCCGCACAGATTTCCGGAAACAGCGGCAAAGAAGAAGCCGAGCACGATCATGACGACCGCGGCGACGATGGCGCCCGTCATCACCTTGCCCCCGGGTATGTTGCCCGCGCCGGAGATAAAGAACCAGTAGAGCGCGATCATGGCCACCAGGACGATGGCAACGCCGAGGAAAACAACCTTGGCGTTCAAGTCCTTTTCGGTGCGGTCGGTGACTTCATGCACGGCGGCGGATTTTTTCAGGTCGGAGATGGCGCGGCTCATGCCCAGGCCGAGTTGCTTGCGCATTCGGAAGAGCGTGAATCCTGCCCCCACCAGCATGCCGCCAACCGCGATCGGGCGAACGATGGCAAACCACATGTTGTTGGCCAAGCCGGCCCAGTCCATGGTGGCTCCCGCGGGCAAACTAGCCTGGATACCAGGCCCGAGGAAGTAGACTAGCAGTGGAACCAGCAGCCCCCAGGCCACCACGCCGCCGGCAAAGTTCAGCGCCGCGAGGCGAGGCCCGATAATGTAGCCGACGCCGAGATAGGCGGGGCTGATGGCGGGCGTGTCAAACGTGGTCATGCCGCCGGTGGCGACGATGGGCGCGGTGGCGGAGCGGCCGACGCGCAGTCCCTGCGCCATGGTCGGAATGCGGACCAGGATGGTGCGCACATACCAGAACAGGTTGATCTGGCTCAGAAAGTACATCACGGCGCCAAATCCCATGTTGGCGAACAGGATTTTTGCGGCCTTGGCGCCTTGTTGCCCGGCTTTATGAATTTCGGAGGCGGCCACCGATTCGGGGAAAGGAAGCTCGGGGTCTTCGACCATCACGCGGCGGAGCAGGGTGACGAACAGGATGCCGAGCAGTCCGCCCAGCACCATCAGCGCCACTGACTGCCAGTATCTTCCGGTGCTGAGCGCGGGATTTCCGGCATCGTCGCGCCAAAGGCCGGCAATCACAAAGGCGGGGATGGTGAACACTGCACCGGCGGCGACGGATTCGCCAATCGACCCAATGGTGCGGGCGATGTTTTCTTCCAGGATAGAGCCTTTCACCAGGCGCAGAACTGCCATGCTGATGACGGCTGCCGGATAAGTGGCGGCAATGGTCATGCCCGCGCGCAAACCGAGGTAGGCGTTCGCCGCGCCAAGGATTCCAGTCATGAGCAGGCCGAGCACGATGGCGCGCCCGGTAAATTCGGACATCTTCATGGTCGGCGGCACGAAGGGCTGGAATTTTTTCGGCGGCGCCTGGTTGATGGTGGTGCTCATGGAGGAATCCTCGATTCAGGGACCCGGGAATGATGGCCGGGCCCGATGACAGCCTGCTGATTCTACGCTGGTCGTAAGCGGGTGGGAAGATTGCAAACCGCACACGCCGCTGACGTCAGGTGTGCTGAAAGCTACTGCGGGCGGCGGTTACGAAACAAGTCCGAGTTGGGCAGTTTTCGTCACCACAGTGCGCGCCAGTAGCTGCACGCGGAACTCCTCAATCCAGCCATCGTCCCAATGGCTATGTCCTGAAAATGAGGCGGCCCCAACTTCGGTAATTGGAGGCCCGTTGCCGCCCGGAGGGCAAGTAGCTATACTAGAGCTGCGGCACGATGGGCCGTCTTGGTCGTTGCGCCGCGAGGAGGGTCGTCTTCAGCAGTAGCGGGGACTCAACCCGGTCGGTCGCGGTACCCAGCCGCAGAGGGCGTTCGTTTGTCTTTTCCTTAGCTGACGGAGCGCTATCCGTCCTGTTTCCTTCACATTGCAGGTTTTGCCAAGCGCCGCTCACGCGCCTGTCGAGGGTGCCAGTCTGCGAAGCTTGTCTGGAGGCCATCCGCCCCAATGAGGCAGCCGTGTGCGCTGCCTGCGGCGAACGGTTGGTCAGCCCGCTGCTGTCGGAGCGCGACGGCTCTCCCTTGTGCCTGCAGTGCATGCAGAACGAGCCGGCTTTCGCCAGGGCCGCAGCCTACGCCAGCTATGACGGCGGCATGCGCGACCTGGTTCACTTGCTGAAGTATGAGCGGGTGCGCCCAGCGGCGAACGTATTGGGCAGAATGCTGGCGGAGGTGGTGGCCGACTTGTCCCAGGCGTTCGCACCGGAGCCGCCGGTGGTGATCGCGGTTCCGCTACACGCGTCGAAGATGCGGGAGCGTGGCTTCAATCAGTCGGAGCTGATCGCGCGGGCCATGCTGAAGCTGAAGCCGGCGGCGCTGGACGTGAAACTGAATACCACCGCATTGGTGCGTAGCCGTGCCACGGTATCGCAGACAGGATTGACGTCGCCGCAACGGCGGGAAAACGTCCGCGGCGCCTTCCACGTGGCTCACCCCCACCAGGTCAGCGGGCGCGACATCTTATTGATTGACGATGTTTTCACCACCGGAACGACGGTCTCGGAATGTGCCCGTGTGCTATGCCGGGCAAGAGCGAAACGGGTTTTTGTCGCGACCGTGGCACGGGTGTTGAAGCCGGAAGCGCAGCGTGTCGATATTTCCGGGATGGAAGATCCGGAGTTCACAGCCGCGGAAGAGTCACCGCGGGTGATGGCGGCGCGCGCGTGAGGAGTCTTTCAGTCGCTCAGTCATTCGTTTTTTCGTGCGGCCGATTGAGAGACTGACAGGCTGAGCGACTTACAACTATGTCAGGCGGCAAAGGACACATTTCGGGACACGCACATCGCAAGCCGATGGTAGATGCGACGCCGGCGCCGGTCTCGGAGAGCAACGGACACGGCGTGATGCACGCGCCGGTGCTGGTGCTGAACGCATCGTACGAGCCCATCAACGTGTGCGCGGCAAGGCGGGCGATCGTGCTCGTGCTGAAGGGCGTCGCCATGACGGAAGAGGAAAACGGCCACTTCCTGCATGCCGCGCGGCTGGCTATCCGCGTGCCTTCGGTGATTCGCCTGCTTGAATACCGCCGCATCCCGCATCAGACGCGGGCGCTGTCACGCAAGAACATCCTGCTGCGCGACCGCAACAGCTGCCAGTACTGTGGCGAACTGCTGGCGTCCAGCGACCTGACACTGGACCACGTAGTGCCGCGCTCGCGCGGGGGATTGTCGACGTGGGAAAACCTGGTGGCGTGCTGCCACAGCTGCAATCGCCGCAAGGGAAACCAGCTTCCCCTGGAAGCGAACATGAAACTCATCCGCGAGCCCCGCGCCTTCAATCTGCATACCAGCCGTCATATCATGCGGCTGCTCGGACACTCCGACGCGAAGTGGAGGAAGTACCTCTTCTATTGATTGCCGAACTGCAGAACGGCAGAATTGCCGAATTGAAAATTCAGCATAAGCTCCGGTGAATCCGCATCAAGCAAACCCGCAATTCGACTCTCAATTTCGACATAGGTAATTTCTTCCAGCTACTCTGGATGATGTTCCTGTCCTTCCTTTTGCCACAAGTGGGTACCGGGATTCCTAACTCGACGAATCGCCACACCCCGTAAATCCTACAGCTCTGGAAGCGTCGTGATGGTTAAAGACTTAGCTTGCAACCCACAAGCTAATGGGTGGAATGGAAACTGCACCGAGAAGGGAGAGCTTCGCCGCGAAACTGCAGGCCTCCGGCGGCGACCACCTTAGATTTAATCAGCCTTACTGGGAGCAACATGGCGGAAACTGTGATGGATCAGATTGTTTCGGAGTTGAAGCGGGCGGGGACGGAGTATTACCCGGATCATGGCGAGTTGCGGGCCGTCCGCGTGGTTGGACACACTCCGAAAAACGATCACTATATCTATGACATCGTGATCGATTTCGCCGAGGGCAGCGAACGGCTGGCGGCCAAGGTGTATCGCGGCAGCAAGTGCGGGCAGCAAGGCGCGCGCGGAATGGCGAAAGTGGAAGCGGGGAACCTGGCGCAGGTCTACTCCGTTTTTCAGAATCGCCGGCTCGCCGGGGTACCGCGGCCGGTCGGGGATTTTACGGAACTCGGCGCGGTGGTGTCGGAAAAGCTCACCGGACTGCCGCTGCAATCCATCATCATGAAGGCGGCGCTGCTTCCCGGCTATGCCGACCGCGGCATCCTGAGCGAGGCGGCGCGGCAGACGGGCGCGTGGCTGAAGAGCTTTCACCGCGCCACCGCCGACATGCCGGAGCCGTTTGAGCCCAGCGGCCTGTTGAAGGATTTGGAAAAGCTGTGCGACAGCTGCCGCGGCGAAGGACTGGACGCCGAGGCCGTTCATACCATCATCTCGGGGACGAAGACGATCCTGTCTCGCAGCAAGAAGGCGCTGCCCTCCTCGGCGGTGCTGTGCGATTTTACTCCGCTGAATGTGATCATCTCCGAAAAAGGCATCGGCTTTTCAGATTTTGCCAAAATGAAGCCTCGCGGCAGCTCCTATCACGATGTCGCGATGTTCCTCGCCTCCGTCGAGGCCCTGGAAAAATATCCCTTCTGCAACCGCATGATCACCGCCGAAGTGCAGGACGAATTCCTCCAGGCCTACGGCGTCACGCAAACCGAACAGGCGATCCTGCGCGTGCTGAAGATGAAGGCGCTGCTCGCCATGTTTGCCCAGGGACGCGGCGTCAAGGAAAGTGCGGTGCGCAAGAAAGTCATGTGGGCCACGGTGATGAAGCGCTTTATCCAGCAGGCTGCGCAGCGTAGCATGGCGCCGGCAGCGTAGAGGACTTAAAGGGGCTAGGGCTAGAAGTTAGAAGCTAGGCTGAAGAACCAAGCGTGCCTCCCCTGGCCCCTTTTCTCCAAGCTTCATTTCGCTTAATCCGGATGTCTCACGCGATACATCCGCAACTTGCCGTCGGAATAAATCAGCACTCCGATCTTGGCCAGGCCGTCGTCGTACTGGCGGGCGTTGTAATTCCATACGTAATCGTAATCCTGCTGGATGTCGCCCCAGTCCGGTGTTTCCGTGTATTCCAAGTCCCAGAAACCGTCGAGCGTGTAGGACTCCTGAGTGATGACCAGCGGGTTGAGACCGCGGAGTTCGAACAGGTACGGCGAAAACCAGTGTTTGCGGATCACGCCGTAAGCCCAGAAGTGCGCGAAGGAGTGAAGCAGGGGATCAGTGTCGGGCTCGGCCTGGACGATGGGCAAAACGCGCACATCCCGCGGCGTGACCGCGAAGGAGCGGGCAAGGCCGGCGAGTTCGGGCTGCGCAGCGCGGTAGTTTTCAACGACGTTGCCCACGCGCAGCAGGAACAGCGCGAGCACGAGCGGGGCCAGGTACCATCCGCGCCGTCCCGGTTTCACGACGGCAAGCAGTACTGCGAAAAGAATCGGGAGCACGCGGAGATCAAGGTCGGCACCGTCGCCGTAGGCCGCCGGCACTCCCCAGTACAGCACGAGCAGAATGATCGAGACCGCGAGCCACATTCGGTTCCAGCGAACTTCGCGGTTACCTACCCAAGCCAGGAGAAAATAAGCGGCGAACGCAGCCAGGGTGAGGTAATCGAGGCGCTCGGAATAACCCTGCATCAGTGCGTGCATGCGGGTGAGCTTCTGGTGCAACGTAAGGAAAACGAGGCCAGACCGCTGCTTCTCGATGACACGAGACGAGAGCAGGTAAAAAGCGGCGCCGGGAGCGAACATGAGCCAGGTCGGGAAGAGAACTTGCCACAGCGGGAGCATGGTCCCGCTGTGCGCTTTCGCTTCGCCCGCTCCAGGTTCGTGCCGGAAATGAGCCATCACGCCATAGCCGGTGACGGCGATGCCGGTAATGGCGAACGCGATCAAGTGCGAGAAAAATAGCGCGGTCACGGCAGCCGTTGCTTGCAGCCAGAGCAGGGGACGCGGACGCGCCAGCCACTTCAGCCAGAGTCCCATCGCCAGGAAGCTGAAGCAGATCGCGACGTAAAAATTCAGGAACGCAAGCAGAAAGAAGATGTTGTGGGTGGCCACAAGTCCCCATAAGGCGACGGAGTCCTGCCCGGGATTGGCCTGCCGCAGAAAAAACCAGGTAGAGAGCGGAAAGGCGAGCAGCATGAGCGACAGGTAGACGCGCCCGGCCAACTCGACTGGCAGAAACCATTGCAAGACGCGCATCGAGACGTCCATCGCCAGATACGGATACAGGCCCCACTTCGCTCCGTACCACTGGTCGAACGGGAAGGACGGGTCGTGGAGATGCGCCAGCACATAGCTGCTGGCAAGATGATTGGGATAATCGAGCAGCGGTGGATATGCCACCACCCAGATGGGAGAGATGACCAGCGCGGCGAGGACCAGCAACGCCAATGTGCCAGCAATCTTCAGCGACATGCGCGTCAAATATAGCTACACAATGGCGAATTGACGATTAGAGATTGGCAAAGGCGGCGGAGCGCTTTCGGCAAAAGAAAAAGCCCGCTCGCGGCGGGCTGAAAATTACAGTCGGGAAATGGAAAGCTACTGCGGCGGCTTCTGCTGCTGCGCCTGCGGCTGTCCGGACCGGGGTTGCTGCTGGCCGCTGGGCTGACCCTGCTGATCGCTCTGGCCTTTCGGCAGCTCCTGGCCTTCATACGTGATCTTCACGTTGGAGCCGAAGCGCTTGTAGTTGGTGTACTTCACGATCTCGCGGATGTGCACATCGCCGCCGGAGAAGTGGAGGTCGTCATCGGCCTTGGTGTAGGTGGGAAACCAATAGCGCCCGTCCACCTGCTCGCGCCAGGTAGTGAAGGCGGGAAACAGGTTTTCGCCACCTTGGCCCCTCTTGCCGGTGCGAATGTCGGGCACGGTCTTGCCCTTGGTCTTCACGATCTGGAAATCGTGGTCGTCCACCCAGATGCGTCCCTGGAAATAGCGCTTGTTTTTCTCAATGTTCTTGGGGGCGATGTCAAAGACATAGCAGTGCAGTTCGTCTTCCTGCTGCTGTCCGGCGTACATGATCTGGTACTCGGGAATCTCGTCGGAGGTGAGCACGAACGGCAGCCGGTGCTGGATGTCGTCCACGTCTTCCCGTGTCATCGATACGCGTTGCAGCGAGGACTGCGGAGCGAAGACGACTTTTTCCTGGCGGCGGCCCTTGTCGTCGAAAGTGACGTCCACCACCTGGTGGTATTCGCCGTCCACGGTGCTGCCGTCCAGCGTTTGCACCTTCACGTCCTGACGGTAGGTGTAGTTATCGCGCGCCTGCTTGAACTCTTTTTCTTTGGCAGCAAAGCGCTGGATGATCTGGTCAACGGTGATGCCGGTTGGCTCTGCCGAGCTCAATTGGCCTTCCTGGGCGAGCACGGGCAGAGTGAACGCAATTGCGAGCAACGAAAACAGAACAAAATGTCGTTTCATACGATTGGGAGAACCCCGGGATCAGCGGAAAAGTTTCGTTTTTGTCCTATTGAAATTAGATGCGCCAGAGCGGCCTCGGGCGCAAATCTGCTGACTCCAGTATAGGCCGTCGGTGATCGAGAGGGCAGCCCCGAAAGAACGTCGCAGGCCACAATTATCCTGAAAGAGAATCCTGGGGGTACCTCCTGATTGCTGATCACCGATTACCGATCACCTGACTGCACCTGCTACACTTTCCGGTTTTCTCCGCTCGATGGAGCGCGCTCGCCCTCGAGCGCAAGCGAGGCCCCTTTTCACTCTGAAAGTTGCCGACGACGCAATGGCATTGGCTTCGTCGACGTGTGCGATCCGCCGGACCCGAGCGTGTGCAGGGTGAAGCTTACAGTTTGTCCGCCGGCAGTGACTTGGATGTCGATGCGCACGGCGCCCCACGCGTCGGGAATCTGGGGCGTGTAGCCGGCCTGGCCCCAGCCATCGGACGAAACTGTGACATCGGAGGTATAGAGCGCCACCGGTTGCCCTCCACGACCGGTCACAACTTCTCCTGCCTGCTGCAGTGATGGGGCGGACTGGGCGCGAAAGACGGCGACGTGAAAATGCACAGCCACGCCGGAGATGGAGTTCGGCGGCGTGTTGCTGTCGGACAGGCGCACCTTTACCGGAAGAAATGTCTCGCCCGGGGTCAAGTACTGCTCGTCGCCGCCGGCCTTCAGCAATTGCACTCCGCCGACGGAGCTGACCGGATAAACATAGAAAATATCGCATGCTGTCTGCGGTGCGACCCCGACGCAGGCGCTGACTCGCACCTCGGACATCAGGTTCACCAAGGTCAGGAAGGAGCGGGCTTCACCCGCGGAATCGGTGGTCAGCGTCGTCGCCGTCAGGGAACCGGAGCCGAGCAGTACCTGAAATTCCACCAGTCGTCCGGAAAGGGCGGCGCCGTTACCGAGGACGCGCGCCAGCAGCGGCACCGAAGCGGTGGTGTTGGCCGCGACATACATCCTCGGCGGCGCCGCGGAGATCAGCAGCGAACCGCTCACCCCGTTGACGGTCGCGGAAACCGACTGTCCATTGGCAATCGCCGCCCTCACCGTCGTCGGCCCGGCGGACTCTACTCGCATCCAGACTTCGGCTTCCCCGATGCCGTCGGTGGCGATAATGCAGGTCGTGGTGTTGCAGGGCAGCAGCGACACTGAAGGCCCGGGCGCGGTGAAAGTGACGGCAGCGCTGGGCACAGGGGCGCCATCGGAGGCAAGAACCCGCACCCGAAACGGGTTTGGGGCTTGAGCGCCGACCGGCACTGGCGGATTGGAACCAACCAGGAGTTGCAGCGAGCTGACGCCGCCTCCACCGTAGGTGATCGCGGCGATGATCGACGCGCTGGCCCCGGTGGCCGAATCGGTGAGAGTGAGATCTTTCACTCCCTCCGGCAGCGCCGGCGCGGAGACGAGCAGTTCGTCCACTGAGTAAGAGAGCACAGCCGCGTCTGCCGTGCCGACTTTCACGCTCATACCCGGAACGAATCCCAGCCCGGTCACGTGCAGGACGGTGCCGGCGGTGGCTTGCGCCGGCGAAACCTCTTTGAGGTAGAGCAGGCGGGCGCGGTAACGGAAGTCGGGACGGCCATCGCCACGACCGTCGGCGATCGCGAGTTTGTAGGTTGCAGCCGCGGAAATCGTGGCTTGGAGCCGCGTGGTGGCGCCGGCGGCGTTGAACCAGGTCTGGGCGGCAAGCGGCGCATCCGACTGCAGCGCATCCGCCGCCCACAATCCGAGTACCGGCAGTGCCTTGGTCGCACCTGGGACACTGGAATCGTCGAGCCCGGTGACGTCCATGGTGAAACTGCGATGGGCGCCGGCGTTCAGCGCGTACCAGTCGTAATCGCCGTAGTAGCCAAGCGTTGCCATCCAGTGACCCGCTCCCGGAATAGACGCGGGCTGGGCAAACGAATGAGGCTCGCTGCTGTCCTGCGGATCGGAGGCGGCGAACTGCAGGACGATGTCCTCAACTGCGTCACTGCCCCGGCTGACAGTCACCACTCTGGGCGCCGCGGTGCCCGATGGCGTCACCTGCGACAGCTTGTAGGGCCCGACTGCCAGCGCGCCGACGTAGGCGGGATTGACCGCTTCGATGGTGAGCTGATATTGCGCGCTGCTGTAGCCTTGGGGAATCTCCAGCCCGGCCAGATCGTAGGAGCCGCGCAGCGCGGGGTCGTCGGAGCCCCAGTGGTCGAAGCGGTCCCCGGTTGCACCGGCGAAACCAGTGACCTGGTTGCCGGCGTTGCCGCGAAAGAGAAAGCCGGAGACCGACGCGGCGCCGAGGGCGTGCGACGGCGTCCCGGTTGTCGGGTCAATATATCGTGCAACGATATTAACGCCCTGCATGCCTGCGCCCGGCATCAAATCCCATGCGGGAAACAGGATGCGGCCACGAATCCGCGCCGTGGTCGTCGCCAGGACGGATTTGCCGGTGAACTGCGAGAGGTTGTCGCTGGTCACAGGATAAAGCCGCGAGATGGCGGCGCGGTCGTCCAGGCGCAACTGGTCGGCGTTGTAAGTGCAGCCGTAGGAGGCGCTGCACAAGCTTCCTGCGGGATGCATGAGCGGATAACCGGCCTGATCGTCGGAGGTGGGAGAGGGCGAGCCGGTGAAGACGTTGTCATTCAACTGCGACCAGTCGAGGCCGAGAGAGCGTCCGATCATGCGCACCAGGGCGTAGCGAAGCAGTGGCAGGTCGGCCGAGGTGTGCGCGCAGCTGCCGTTCAGGATGAGCAGCGCGTGCGCGATGTGGCCGTCCGCGGTGAAACGGTCGGGACCTCCCACGACGCCGTTGTTCACGCAGTTCTGGGAAGCAGTGGCGCCGAGCAGCGCGTCAATCACCTTCCCGTCGGCGTCGTAAACGATGGCGAACGGCTTGGCGGATGTCGGTTGGATGTCGGCCGGGATCGCCAGCACGGTGCCGGAGCGGCTGACATTCGCGCCGCTGACATCTTCGTCCAGTTGGCCCGCTCGCGAGGCGCCCAGCGCTGCAGTAGAAACCGAAGTCCAGCGCGAAAAAGCGTCGGCGACAAACTGGTTCGCCGCCGCTCCGGGCAGGGTTGCGCTGAGATCGCCCTGGTCCGTGTAGTAGGAGATCCGGCCGCCGGACCAGGCGAGCGGAGTGCCGGTCAGTCCTGGACTAAAGCCGGTGCCGGCGACATAGAGCGGGCCGCCGGCGTCGGCGTGCGTGCCGAGCAGCAACAGAAGCGTGAGGAGAAGAACGATGAGGACAGCGCGACTCCGAAACCAGCTACCGCGGAAACACCAGCGGCCCGGCCGGTTCTGCCGGGCGCGGGATGATCGCAAATCCTGGATCGGGTACATCGTCATTCCAGGTTCAGCGCCCGGTGCGTTAAGCGGGAAGGTTTCCTCGCCGGGATCGGCCGGGTGTGCTGGGGCACAGGCGGTGGAAGAGAGTCAGCCGAAATTTCCAGCGCCAATGTAGCCAGCGAAATTGGCGAATCGCCCAACGAGATGCGACCGCGAGCGCCTTCCACCGTGGTGGTCAGGCCGAGTCCCCCGGATGGCGCATAGAGAAACAGCAGCAGGTTTTCGCCGACGCGGTATCGGTCGCCGGAGGTCCACAGCCCGGCCCATTCGCTGATGGTGAGCGATGCGCCGGGCGTGGCGCCGCGCAGGGCATCGCTGACGCGGAAGGTCACGCGCACCACTCCAATGTCGCTGGGAGCGGCAGGCGGGACCGCCTCGATGCGATCGACCGTGCCAGTGAAGACAATGCCGGCCTCGCGCGCCAGCTGTTGCAGCTCCCGATCCTGTGCGCGCGCAGGCGAAGCGAGCCACAGCATGACGAGTAAGAATGGGCCAATATATCGTTTCACGAGTATTAGGGTGCCAGGGCGCTAAACAATTTTGCTACTGCGGAAGTGTAGGAAGCGGCTGCGCCGCATGCAATCCAGCAACGCTCTCGCGAACCAAAACTCGTTCCGAAACGGAATCCCCGTGGTTGCGCAAGAGCAAGTCCAGATAAGCATCGCAGCCTGCTTGGCTGATGTGTGCTTGGAGGTGTCTAGGACAAATCCCGCCCGGCGGCCGAAAGGTGCGCGCCCCCAAGCAGCAGCAGGCCGGAAAGAAAAGCCCAGAAGATCAGCGTCACCGAAATCGAGAACGGCCCGTACACTTCCTGGAAGTTCAGCCAGGGCAGGGCGAGGACATATGCATATTTGGCCAACTCCCAGCACAAGCCGGCGATAAACGCGGCGGGCAGGACGGCGCGCACCGGCACCTTGCCGTTGGGAAGCACCCAGTACACCAGGAAGAAGATGGCGATGCTGGCGGCGCTGGCGAAAACCTTCATCACGATCTGCGAAATGTGGGCGACGATCCACCCCCTCCAGCCATAATACGAAGTCGTGCCCAGCGCGTGCTGCAGCAGCAGGGTGTTGCCGGCGGTGAGCGCGATCGAGATCAGCGCCAGCAACCCGCAGCCGATGGCGAGCAGCAGCGCGACCACCTGGTTCCACAGGTAAGACCGGTTCCTGGCAAATCCCCAGACATGGTTCAGTGCGACCTCCAGCGGCAGGAAAATTCCGGTCGAGCCGATCAGCAGCATGACGACGGAAAAGATCTGGATGCCGCGGCGCGCTCCCGCCATTGCTTTCAGGTTGCGGATAACGAAATCCTGGCTGCTGGGAAGGTAATCGCGCAGCAGCCGGACCACGGTCTCGTACATCATCTGCGAGTGAAAGACGCGGCGCGTCACCACCAGCAAGAGCACGACAAAGGGAAAGAACGACAGGATGGCATTGGCGGCAACCGAGAAGGCGAAGGTGTGGACCTCGGTGCGCATCAGAAATTTCGCCGTCGGCGCCAGCTGCCGAATGACCGGCGGAAGGTTCGCTCCCGGTGGAATCGCGGCACGCGGTGGCGCCCCCATGGCGGCGAGAATTTCCGGTTCCCTGGTGGCGCGCGGTTCGGAGCCCATCGAGCTGGATGCTATCACTAAAATTTAAGATCCTGAGTACCACGGCGCGCCAGACCCCAGTACTCGGTACTCAGATATTCAGTACTCAGGATTGCCAGGCTCGGATTTTTTTGTCGCGGAAATGTAAGTTCCTGTTATTATGCCCTGCCGCCCCGCAAATGGTGCAGTCCCGGCGCGCTCTTGCCGCCGGAACGGCCGGAAACGCGCGGCGCGCTTGTGGATTTGGGTTGATGTGTAGGTGCTTGCAGTCGGATTCGACGCACGAAGAGTTCTGGGCTCCCGAGCTTCGCCGCCCGTCACAGACGAGTGTGGCAACCGGGGGCCTTTTCCTTTGGCGCGGCCTCCCGTTGCCGGCCCGCTCGGCCCTACAACTCCCGCAACGGTGAACGGGCGCCTGATATTCAGTGCGTACCCGCCGCCGCAAGGGAGATTACTCACCTGTGCTGAGGCGAAAGGAGTGCTGCTGTGAGAGAGAAGGGTACTGTGAAATGGTTCAATGGAGCCAAGGGGTACGGCTTCATTCAGCGGTCCACCGGGGAGGATGTGTTCGTGCATTTCTCCGCCATTCAGGAAAACGGTTACCGCACCTTAAATGAGGGCGAGACAGTCGAGTTCGACCTCCTGAAGGGGCCCAAGGGATACCAGGCGGCCAACGTGGTTCGCGGCTAGCTCCATCCCCCCGGGCGGACACCCGGATCTCAACCCTCTCGGCTCGGCCGGGAGGGTTTTTCTTTGCTGGGCCAAACGCCGGCCGGCAGCACAGTACTTTTCCTGATGAAGGTGAACCACGGAATCGCTAAAGACTTCAGGCGCAAGCGGCCAGTGTCACCGGCTGACCGGCTTGCGCCCGAAGCTGTGCCTATGTCAAGGCCTGCAGTTACTTGTTAGCCGTCATGCGGTCATAGATAAATCCGGCTGCGCCTCCGGAGAGGGCGCCTATCGCAGCTCCTCTACCGCCGCCGGCAAGGGCGCCGATGGCCGCACCGGTGCCTGCCGACCCGGCCACGATCAGTGCCGACTTCTCCGTCGAGCGATGCTGCCGGACCGGTTCGCCGTAGGGATCGCGCGCCACCGGGCGGTAGGAATCATTGGCCGTAGCCGAGTAGCTGGCATGGCTGTCAGTGGAATTGTTGTCGGCCGCAGCACGACCCGCGGGCGGCCGCACGTACGGCGACGGGCGATCGTTATTCTGCGCCGGCGCGCCGTTATATGTCGCCGGTTGCATGACCCCGTCCTGGTTCTGCGCCTGCGCAGACGGCGGATTCATCAGCCTGGGTACCGCCCACAATCCAAGCGCCGATACCAAGACGGCGGTGATCACTGAGGAAACAATCGCCGTGCGTACCACTGTGGACTTCATCTCTTCCTCCCCGGCTGAGCCGGAGCCCAGCCGCACACGGAAGGAATGATTGCAGGAGCGTCTCCAACCGTAATGTGCTGAAAAAAAAGCTTGTTTTCCCTTCAGCGAGCTTCCGTTTCATGTAAATTATGCCATGTAGTAAGTAATTACTTACATAGAGAGTTGTATCTGAGTCCATACCTGTGTCAGAGGCATTGCGGTTCTACAATCCTCTGAATGAAATGAACAACATCGTTCAGTGGTTTCGGGATTTCCGCGACTACGCCACGGAGGTATGGCAGGCCGAGTGGGTGCCGCTGTCGCAGGCCAAAGCCATCGGATGGATGCTCTTCTTCGTGTGTTTTTTGTGGTACGCGATCGGCAAGCAAGGCGGCGACTTCCTCGTTCTCGATTCAGGTAACGCAGTCGTGCACGAAGGAGGACACGCACTGTTCGGACACTTCGGAAGCTTTCTCGGGGTGGCGGGCGGAACCATCCTGCAACTGTTGGTGCCATTGTTGCTCGCGCTTGCTTTTCTGGTGCGGCGGCAAGCGGTGGGGTATGCATTGTTCCTGCTGATCGTTTTCGAAAACCTGCTCTACGTCGCCAAGTACATGTCGGATGCGCGGGCGCGCGCGCTGATGTATATCGCGATTGGAGTGGGGTCATTCAGCGGCGATGAAATGCAAGATCCCGGCATGCATGACTGGTACAACCTGTTCTCGCGTTTTGGCGTGCTGCAATACGACACGCGCATTGCCGCGGTGGTCTTCAAGATAGCGTGGGCGGGCATAATCGCAACCGTGCTCTGGTTCGCGTGCCGCTGTTACGCCAGCTGGCGCGCGGGATGGCAATAAGAATTACCGGGCGTAGCGCCATCGTTACTCTCGGGGCGTGCCGCGGCTGACGTACACTTCTGCCACTTTCACGTCGAAGCAAAGTTGCGAGGGAGCGTTGGAATGAAGCAAACGGAGAGCGCGAAGCTGCGGGCCGGCATTGAGCTGTTTGTCGTCAGCGCGCTTGTCCTGTTCCTGGAACTGGCGTGCATTCGGTGGTTCCCGGCTCACGTCATCTTCCTGACGTTCTTCACCAACATGGTGCTGCTGGCGTCCTTCCTCGGAATGTCGGTCGGCTGCCTGATGGCCGGACGCAAGGAAGATCTGATCGTGTGGACGGCGCCGTTGCTGGCGGCGTCGATGCTGGCAGCGCACTTTGTCGAGGAATGGCGATATACCTACGCGGCGTTTGTGAACGTCGGCCACCAGCGCTCGCCGCAAATGGTGTTCTTTGGCACCGAATACAGCGCCGCCGATCCGGGCCAGTTCGTCATCCCGATTGAAGTGGTGGGCGCGTTTTTCTTCCTCGTGATCGCGCTGGCTATGCTGGGCCCCGGCCAGGAATTGGGCCGCGCCCTGAAGCGCGTTCCCGGACGGGTGCAGGCATACACGATTAATATCGGCGCCAGCATCGCGGGCATTCTGCTGTTCGCCACCTGTTCCTTCCTGCAACTTCCGCCGTTGTATTGGTTCGTGCTGGTGATTGCGGGAGTGGCATTTTGCCTGCGGGCGAACGCCAACACGCATGCCCTCGGCAAGACTGCATTGTCGGTGGCGGGATCTGCAGGAGTGCTGTACTGCGCTTTTCTTACCTCCGGCATTCCGCGGCCAACTTCGCCGAATGTGACCGAGCATTACTGGTCGCCCTACTACCGGGTTGACTTCCTACGCGGCAATATCAACGTGAACCTGATTGGCCATCAATTCTTCGTGCCGCGGGAAAAATCCGGCGACGAGAGCGCCGCGTATGCCTATTCGGTTCCCTACCTGTTGCGTCGCGATAGCGGCGGCGCGCCATTCAAGGACGTGCTCATCATCGGCGCCGGCTCCGGGAACGACGTCAGCCGCGCTTTACAGTGGGGCGCCGAGCACGTGGACGCGGTCGAGATCGATCCTCGGATCTACCGCATCGGCAAGGAACGCCATCCCGACCGGCCCTATGATGATCCGCGCGTGACCGTCCACCTGGACGACGGACGCCAGTTCTTGCGCACGGCGACTCGGCAATACGACTTGATCGTTTTCGCGCTGGTGGATTCGCTGGTGTTGCACAGCGGCTACAGCAACATTCGGCTGGAGAGCTACCTGTTTACGGCAGAATCCATGGCCGACGTGCGCGCGCGCCTTAAGCCCGGCGGCGATTTCGTCATGTACAACTACTTCCGCCAGGGCTGGATCGTGGACCGCCTGTTTCAATCGGTCACGACGGTCTTTCACGAGCAGCCGCTGGTCCTGCCGCTGCCTTACGTGGAACGCGTGACGCCTGATTTCAGTGGCGGTTTCACCATCCTGATCGCGGGAAACACGGGCGCCATCCGCTCTGCGTTCGGCCGCAGCCCGCGTTACTGGATGCGCGCGCGCGAGGCGCCGACGCAGGCCAGCCCCAACGGTTTCTCCATTGCCAATGCAAATGAGCAGAATTATGTCGGTCTCGGACTGGCGACAGTAGAACCAGCAGTCCCGCAGCGCATCGCGACCGATACATGGCCATTCCTGTATCTACGGTCGCCCATGATTCCAACCATGAACGTGCGCTCCGCGCTGATGATGGCGCTGCTGGCGTTAGGCCTGATCTGGGCCGGCGGCGGCCACAGCAGCATAGCCGGGGGGCAGGGCGGGTTCTCCTGGCGCTTGTTCTTTCTGGGCGCGGGCTTCATGCTGATTGAATGCAAGGCGGTGGTGCAGATGGCGCTGCTGTTCGGCGGCACGTGGATGGTGAACACCATCGTGTTCCTCGCCGTTCTTGTCATGATCCTGGCGTCCAACCTGTATGTGCTGTACGCGCGTCCACGCTTGCTGACGCCGTACTACGTTTTCCTGATTGTGTCGCTCGCCTTGAACGCGGTGGTCCCGCTGGGCGCTTTTTGGGGCGCTTCTCCACCATTGCAGTTGGCTGGTCCTTGCCTGCTGGTGTTTGCGCCGGTGCTTTTCGCGGGCGTGATCTTTGCCGTGACTTTTGGCCAGAGCCGGCAACCGGACCGCGACTTCGGCGCGAATATCGCGGGAGCCATGTTGGGTGGCCTGAGCGAATACAGTTCCATGCTAATTGGGTTTAAGTATTTGAGCCTGGTCGCCGTGGCGTATTACCTCGCGTCGGCAATTTTCGGCTGGGGACAACCGGAACCGTCGTTCGCCGAGCGCCGCGAGACCAATGCGGTCGAGGTGCGGGAGGCGCTGGTCGAGTCTTAGTCCCTGATCTTCTTCAGCGCCCAGCGGGCGTGCTCGGCGACCATGACATCATCCTCCTCCGCCATTTTTTCCAGCGTCGGCACGAATCGCCGATCCCTGCTGTTGCCCATGGCGACGGCGACATTGCGGCGTAGCCCCGCGTACTTGGCACGCTTTACCGGCGAGCCGCGAAACGTCTCGCGAAATTCTTGTTCATTCATTGCCGCCAGCCATTCCAGCGCGGGGTTCACCAACTCTTCGCGGGGCGCGAACTCGGGCGCGGTGGAAGCTGGCGCGCGGCGGTTCCATGGGCAGACGTCTTGGCAAATGTCGCAGCCAAATACATGACGGCCCATCCCCGCGCGCAGCTCTTCCGCAATTTCTCCGCGCTTCTCGATGGTCAGGTAGGCAATGCAGCGCGTCGCGTTCATCTGGTAGGGAGCGATGAAGGCGTCCGTCGGGCAAGCGTCGATGCAGCGCGTGCAGGTGCCGCAGCAATCGGGGGCGGGCAGGGAAGGCTCCAGTTCCAGTGAAGTCAATATCACGCCCAGGAAAATCCACGAGCCAATGCGCTGGTTGATGATGCAAGTATTCTTGCCCTGCCATCCCACGCCGGCATACTTGGCCCAGACGCGCTCCAGCAAAGGTCCGGTATCCACGTAGCAGCGCGTCTCCGCTTCCGGCGCATGTTCTTTCAGTTTCGATTCCACCGCGCGCAGCCGACGAAGAACGCTGTTGTGGTAGTCCTCGTCGGTCCAGGCGTAACGGGAGATCCAGCCGAAGTTAGCCGATGGCTGATGATCGTCAGTCGATGGCAGGTCCACCGACCGTGGTGCGTCAGCGTTGTAGTTGATCGCACAGACGATCACCGAGCGCGCCCAGGGAGCAACATCGGCGAGCGAGGCGCGCTTCAGTTCGCCGGATTCGCCGCGACTTTCCAGGTAACGCATCTCCCCGCCGTGGCCGGAAGCGATCCAGCCCGGAAAGTAATCGAGTTCCGCGAAGCGGCTGACAGCAGCGACTCCGCTGAGGTCGAAGCCGGCATTGGCGGCGGCGCGCTGGACCAGGCCGGTAATGGAGACAACGGAGGGCACTCAGACTTATGGTATCGCGCTTCGTCGGACGAAGTTACTTTGGTACACAGGAACCTATCCTCCCGCCCCTAATTGCATGGTAGGTTTGGATTACCGGCCGGGTACGTGGGGCCGAAACGTCGTTGACCCATGTTTCGGATCGAACTAGGATTCCACCGAAATGGGGCGCCTCGTTATGCGCCCATGGACGGAATAATGACGGATCGAGTGGTCGGAAAGATTTTGGCGTGCCTGTTGGCAGTACTGCTGCCGTCGGCGGCCATGTCTGCCGAAACGCAAGCTGCCATGCTCTACACCTCCAACCCAGTTAAGGTCAACGGGATCGGAGCAGAACGCTCGTCGGCGGTTTTCGCCGGCGACCGTATCGAGACACCCGCGAATACGACCGTGACCCTTACCGCCGCGGGTAGCACGGTCATGGTCGGGCCGGTGTCGTCGCTGGTGTACGAAGGCGAAGCGCTGCGTCTGGGCTCGGGATCAACCGTGGTTACCACCGAGAAGGGAATGAAGACGCAAGTGCAGCGGCTGGTGATTTCGCCGGCGGCTGCGCAACAGCGTTCCAGCTATGGAGTGATTCGCAGCGATGGCCAGGTGATGATCGCGGCGTTCCATGGTTCGGTGAAAATTCTCGACGGCGCCAGCGAAAAAATCGTGGCCGACGGTGATACGGCTAGCATCCCGGACCCCGAAACCTCCGAGCAAGGCGGTGCGCAACCCGCCGCCACGACCGGCCGGATTGGCAACCACAAAATGTCGACCGCTGCCTTGCTGTTACTCCTCATTGGCGCCGCCGCGGCCGCCGGAATAATCGTTTACGAGACCACCAAGACGCCGGTCAGCGGCCACTAAGCCGCTCCGACAGTCAAAGTTCACCGACCCGGGCGTGCAGCCCGGGTTTGTTTTTGTAAGCATAATTTCAGGCTTTTGCGGCCTTGGGCTTGACGAGCGCATCTATAATCAAGTGCGTGGTTTCCGACCGCGTGGGGCCTTCAGGAATACCCAGGCCCTCGTGGCGATTCCCGGGTAGACACTCGGGATCAGGGTGCAGGTGGGAACGCCGGCGCCTCCCGTGCCCGCCGCTGAGCGGGTCATTTGGAAAGGAAACGCCTTCCAGTGGACAGCGACCTGCTGTCACGTGAGTCGTCCGTCAAACTCAGTTCTGAGTTTCCGTTTTCGCCCAGTGATGTCGGAGCGCGGAAGCGACCATGGCGGCAATTGCTGAACTCGCGCAGGGTACCAGGCTCAGGGACAAATACGGCCGCGCCATTACCGACCTGCGCATTGCCATCACCGACCGCTGCAACTACAAATGCGTGTACTGCCGCACCGGCAATCAAGGCGCGCTCTATGCCGAACTGCCGATTGCCGATTACCTGCGCATTGCGCGCCTGTTTACCTCGTTGGGGATCACCAAGGTGCGCATTACCGGCGGCGAACCGCTGCTGCGCCACGGCATTGTGGATTTCGTCAAGGATCTGTCGCGGCTGCGCACCTTGGACCGTGAGCCTCTCGACATCGCGATCACGACCAACGGCCACCTGCTGGCCGAGATGGCGGAGCCGCTGAAAGACGCCGGGCTGCGCCGGGTGACGGTCAGCATGGACGCCGTGGACGCGGAGCGCTTTGCGCGAATCACGCGTGTGCCCAACGGCTTTGAAGCCGTGCTTGCGGGTGTGCGCAAGGCACGGCAGATCGGGCTGGAGCCGGTGAAGGTCAACTGTGTTCTACTGCGCGGCTTCAATGATGACCAGATTCCCGCCTTCGGCAAGTTTGCGCGCGAGGAAGGCATCGTGCTGCGCTTCATCGAATTCATGCCGCTGGAAGAAGACCGGGTTTGGTCACCCGAGATCGTCGTGCGCCTGGAAGAAATCTTGCAGCGCATGGCGGAATTCCGGCCGCTGGTGGAAATTCCCCACCAGCCCAGCGAGACCGCCCGGCGCTACCGCTTTGACGATGGTATCGGCGAAATCGGTATTATCGCTCCCGTGTCCCACCCGTTTTGTGGGCATTGCAGTCGCGTGCGGGTAACTTCAGACGGAAAAATCCGCACCTGCCTGTTCTCCGTTTTCGATCATGATCTTGGCGGAATGATGCGCCGCGGCGCCTCTGACGACGATATGGTGGCCTTCATTCGCGGCGTCATCCAGCACAAGGAAGCGCGGCACCACATCGGGGAAGCGGACTTCGTTCCGGCCTCCCGGACGATGGTCCATATCGGGGGATAGCATCTCAAACTGCGACGCTAAGTGATTCTTCTTATCCAATCCAGCTTGCTTACGGTGCTAAGCTCGTCAGAGGCTAGTTGTGCCGTTCCGGATTTTCTTTCGGATGGATTGGGATTAAGCGAATTTTCTGTGCTCCAGCGGGACCCAAGTCGGGTTAAAGTATTCCTACACCGACAACAGGAGTCGAAACAGAACCGGAAATTCCCCTATGAAAAATATCTACGACGTTCTTCGCCAAAAAGAAGCCGAGATTCAACAATTGCAGAAGGACATCGAAGCTTTGCGCACGGCGGCGCGCTTGTTGGCTGACGAAAACGAAGCGGACAGTTCGGGTTCGCGTACCTCCTCGGGTACGGTGGCAAGCCCGCGCGTGTCGGCGTCGGCCGTGGCTGCTGCCGTAAAGCCGGCGGACACGCTCAGCCCTTCGATTGGCATCCGGCAGTTTCCCTAAGGCGCAGCGAAAAATTCGCAAGCAGGGTAATCACGGATGGGCAGCTCACCAGCGGGACCCGTACAACCACCCAAGTTCTCCGGCACGAATGACCGTCGTCTGGCGGAGCGGCGCAATGTCGTCGATTCGTACCTGGTAACGGTTGATCTTGCGTTCCAGAGCGGCGCTTTACTGCTCGATCTCAGCGAAACTGGCATGGGCGTGCAGGCGCTTTCCAGCGCGCCCATCGGCGCTACCACTTCCTTGCATTTCGAACTGCCGGAAACCGACGGACGCGTGGAAGCCGTGGGCCGGATCGCCTGGAACGATAGCTCCGGCCGACTGGGAATCCGTTTCGAGGAACTCGCGGAACTGGCTCGTGCACAGTTGGCGCAGTGGCTCTCCTCTGAGCGCAAGCCATCGGTGGCTGGCGGACCCAATGTCGCGATGCCAGGCTGGCCTCCGCCGCGCGCGCGCGACGAGATTGCTGCCCTGCGTCGCGACTTGATCTCGGCGAAGCTGGAAGGCGACGCGGCGCTGGCCCTGGTCGTGGAACGCGTGCGCAACGTCACCCGTGCTACCGGGGCGGCGCTGGCGATCGAGGACGGTGACAGCATCCTCTGCCGTGCCAGCAGCGGCAACGCACCTCCGGTGGGAGCCCGGATGGACCCCAATTCAGGGCTGTCGGGCGAATGTGTGCGCACCGGAGAAATCGTGCGTTGCGAGGACACTGAAACCGATCCCCGCGCTGACCGGATCGTCTGCCGCAAGCTCGAGCTCAGATCCATTGTCATTGTGCCGATTCGCATCCACGGACGTCCGGCGGGGGTCCTGGAGGCGTTTTCTTCGCGCGCCCATGGTTTTCACAGCAGCGACGTGCTGCTGCTGCGGCGAATTTCGGACCTGGCGGCGGGAATCGCCGTCCGTCAGCCAGAGATGCCGTCCGCCTTCTCCGGCCCGCAGGCGCTGATGGCGGCAACCTCCGTCGACATGTTATTGGCGGAGGAGCCGCTCGCTGTCGACGACTTCGCGGACGGCCAGTCGCCGTTGATGATGGAAGATATTTTTGGCGAAGGCCCCAGCTCTGCATCGTCCGCTGAGCTGGAGCCGATGGTATCGGAACAAGAAGGCCTGCCGCCTGAGTCGCCGCTGGAAATCGCTCCTGCTGAATGGCGCGCCGAAACGTTGCCGGTGGAGATGCAGTCCGAATTTTCAGACAGTTCCGCTGCCGCGGAGAACCCGGTCCCCCCGGAAGCAATAAGTCCGGCCGCAACCCTACCGGCGGGGCAAGTCGAGTCACCCGCCGACAGTACGATATTGGAAGCGCCGGCGCCGGATGCGCCGGGACTCGCTGCAGAAGAGAATCCCCTCGCAGAGGTCGCGGCTGCGGAACCTTCAGCACCACCAGCTATCCAAGCAGAAGTAGAAGTTCCGGTGCGGCCTGTTGTTCAGATGCCGGCACCGCGTCCCATCAGCGTTCCCGCCCCCACGATCATTGAGGATGTCATGTCGCGATCATCCCCTGCTCCAGCAGTCATGGGAGCCATGGGCGCGGTGGCGGCAGCTCCGGCAAGGCAGCGCATGGTGCCCCTCGATATCGAAGAGGAGCAGCAGCAGAGCGGCATCGGCTTGGTGAGCTCTGTGGCCCGGGAAGATAGGTTCGAGAGCGCGCTGCAAAAACCGTCGCCATGGCGGCTGCGCATCGCCGGGGCGGCAATTTTACTGGGTGTCCTGTTGGTCGGCGGGTGGCAGGTTTGGCGCGCGATTGCGCCCCCGCGAGGCACGCCGATGGACAGCGAAAACAAACCGAAACCGGCTGTGTCTTCGCCCTCGATTGCTTCCGCTGCTGTCGTTGAGACCGCCAACCCTGCGTCCTTCGTCCCTAACACGGTGGGTCCCGTTCCCGCCGCCAGGCCAGCGGCGCCGGAACCCCCGGCCAAATTGAACCGGCCCGTGCCTGGCAAGACGACAACGACCTCGCCGGCGAACACTACGGTCAAGAGCGTTGCCTCTCCCGCCCCGTCGATTACCCCGGTCGAAGTCCCCAGAAACGAGACCGTCGAAGCGCCTGCAATGGGCGAGGTCGCCCCACGTTCGCCGAACTCTTCCACCCTTGCGAACTTGCTGAAGACCCCGGTGCCGGCGCCCAGGCTGGAGCGGCGGGTGGTTTCCGAGATGACTGGCGGCAGGCTTTTGAAGCGCTTCGAACCTGTTTATCCAGGGAGGGCAACCGGCCTTAACGGTGAAGTCGTGTTAAAGGCCATCATCGACAAGGACGGAAAAGTCTCCAGGGTGCAGGTTGTCCGCGGCAACGCCATCCTCGCGCAAGCGGCTGCTGTGGCTGTAAGACGCTGGCGCTATGAGCCCTTCCGGTTGAACGGTGTTCCCATCGAGATGGAGAACACCATCGTTGTCAATTTCAAAGGCCCGGGGGGACGATAACCCGGTTCTGACCGAACCCTGGCCGATCCTGACGGTGAGTGGGTTTTTGTCTTGCACCCGCACCTCCCACGATGCACAATTGAAGATTGCACGCCCCGCGGGTGCTTGCGCTGAAGGCTGAACCTTTTTGCCCGACGCAAACATCTGTAAGGGTAGGCAAGAAACAACCAGCGGCTTCAACAACCCCGTAGGTCGGGCCTGAGTGGCAGTGGATCTACTGGAGCCGGAGGATGCTTTCAACAACCCCGTTCCACGCGGTCAACGCGCGGGACTGAAAGCGAGTTCGAAAGTGGCAACAGCAATTGCTTCCAGCTGCAGGCTGGATAATTATCTTGTCCTGCCCGATATCTCGATGGATAAGCGCATCGGCGCCGCCAAGCAGGCGCTCGGCGAAGATTGCGTGGTCCTCGGACACCATTACCAGCGCGACGAAGTCTTCCGCTTCGCCGACTACACCGGGGATTCCTACCGGCTTTCCAAGATGGCGGCGCAAGCGCGTGGCCAGTTCATCGTTTTCTGCGGCGTGCACTTCATGGCGGAAAGCGCCGACGTGCTCAGCCGTAATGACCAGGTGGTCGTTCTGCCTGATCTCAATGCTGGATGCTCCATGGCTGACATGGCCGAAATTACGCAGGTGGAAGATTGCTGGGAGCAACTGGTCGCGCTGGGCGTGACCACCGATGCGGGCCGGGGCATTACGCCGATTACCTATATGAATTCGACCGCCGCCATCAAGGCCTTTTGCGGCGAGCGCGGCGGTCTGGTCTGCACCTCGTCCAACGCGCGCGGCGCATTCGACTGGGGCCGCGCCAAGAACGAGAAAATTCTTTTTCTCCCGGACCAGCATCTGGGCCGCAACACCGCCTTTAGCATGGGTATTCCGCTCGGCGATATGGTGGTATGGGACCCATTTCTGCCACAAGGCGGGCTAAGCAAGGATCGGCTTCGCGCCGCCAAGGTCATTTTGTGGAAGGGCCACTGCTCGGTTCACCAGCGCTTCCTGCCCGAGCACGTCGATAAAGTTCGCGCCAAGTATCCCGACATCAAGGTTATCGTGCATCCGGAGTGCCGCCTGGAAGTCTGCCAGAAGGCTGACGGCATTGGCTCGACCGAGAAGCTGATCAAGATGGTGGAGCAGGCCCCGGCGGGATCCAAGTTCGCGATCGGCACGGAAATTCACCTTGTCAACCGGCTCGCCAAACAGGTCGCGCCGGACAAGACGGTGATTACGCTCGACGATTCCGGCTGCCTCTGCACCACTATGTTTCGCATCTCGCCACAGCACCTGTGCTGGGCGCTCGAAAGCCTGGTGGACGGCATCGTCGTGAACCGTATCCAGGTCAAAGACGAGGTCAAGTACTGGGCCCGGGTGGCGCTGGACCGGATGCTGGAAATCCAGTAATTGCGGAATTGCCGAACTGCGGAATCGCCGAAACTGTTCCGCAATGATTCAGTAAAAGAAAAGCCCGGCCGATTCTGACCGGGCCAAGTCTGCAATTCGGCAATCTCTTCACGCTCCCTGCGGCTTTCCTTTTCCCGCCCCCGCCTTGGAGCCTTTGTCCACCGTGCTGATGCACTGTTCCAGAATGTCCAGCCCGATGTCCGCCTGCTCCTTGCTGATGATGAGCGGCGGGCAGATGCGGAGGGAGTTTTCCCCCGCGCCCAGGAACAGGCAGCCGCGCTCGAAGGCCAGTTCGACCACTTTGTCGCGCGCCGGTCCCGCGGGCGATTTGCTCTGCTTGTTGGTGACCAGTTCCACGCCGATCATCAACCCGCGTCCGCGGACGTCTCCCACCAGGTCGTACTTCTGCGGCCAGAGGCTGATGCGCTGCATGATGTGGCGTCCGACGGCATCGGCGTTGGCGATGCCCTCGCGTTCCAGCACGTTCATGGTCGCCAGCGCGGCGGCGATGCATACCGGGTTTCCGCCGAAGGTGGAGGCGTGCGAGCCCGGCACCCAGTCCATGATCTCCTTGCGCGTAACGATTGCGCTCAACGGCATGCCGGAGGCAATTCCCTTGGCAATGCAGACGATGTCCGGCTCCACTCCCGCGTGCTGGATCGCCCACCACTTACCGCTTCGTCCCGAGCCGCACTGCACTTCGTCGGCAACCAGCAGGATGCCGTGCTCGTCGCAGATGCGGCGCAGTTCTTTCAGAAACTCCGGCGGCGCGACAATGTATCCGCCCTCGCCCTGGATCGGCTCAACAAAAATCGCGGCGACCTCTTCCGGCGGCAGCGTCGTTTTCAGTACCTTCTGCTCGATGAAGCGCGCGCACTCCACCGCGTATTCCTCTGCATCCGAGCCTTGAGGTCGTCGATACAAGTTCGGGTAGGGAACGTGCGTGACGCCCGGCATCAGCGGGAAGAAACGGCGGCGCTGCTGCACCTTCGACGACGTTAACGACAGCGCTCCCATGGTGCGGCCGTGGAACGCGCCATAGAAGGCGATGATGTTCTGCCGCTTGGTGTGATAGCGCGACAGCTTGATGGCGGCCTCGATTGCCTCCGCGCCGGAATTGCCGAAATAGCAGCGGTGAGGCCCCCTCATCGGCGCCACTTTCGAGAGCCGCTCGGCGAAGGTGACCATGTTCTCGTAGTAGAAATCGGTGCCCGACATGTGGATCAGTTCTGCCGCCTGCTGCTGTATGGCGGCGACCACCTCGGGATGGCAATGGCCGGTCGAGGTGACCGCGATGCCGGCGGCAAAATCCAGGAACTCGTTGCCGTCAACATCCTCGATGACAACACCGCGGCCGCGCTTGGCGACCAGCGGATAAGAGCGCGTGTATGAAGGCGAGATGTACGTCTTATCGCCTTCCAGTACCCGGCGCGCGTTCGGCCCAGGTAACTGAGTGCGAATATGGGGTCCTGCGGGAATGGTGACTGTGCTCGACATGACTTCCTCCGAGGAATGCCGGGCCATTGACGGCGACGGCGCAAGAACCATGCAGCGTGCCAACCCGCAAACTATGCGGGCAGGAGTACCGGGGGCGGAGGAGAGTCGCTTAGTCGCCGCCGAACAAGCTGGGGCGGGAGCGGGAAGGGACAAAGTTCAGCCCGGCGCGCGGACGGGTCAGGATGAGCCGCAAGCGGCAAGGCGGCGCGGCCTCGATTTTTCCGTGATGCAGCGGGCGCGACATACTGAAACCTGCTGCCATTATAGCCCCGTGCCCACCGAAACCGGCCCACCAAAAGACATGGTTCGGTGGAACGACGGTAACCGGTTTACACCGGCGGCCCGGTCGGCGCTCCCGAAGGCTTCAGCTTGGGCATGTTCTGGCAAAGGTGCACTAGTGCAGCGGTCTGCCGCTTTCGTCATCTGTTATCGTAAGTTCCATCCCCCTATGTCCGAGTCGCGCCAGCACGGCTTTCGCGTCATCTTTGCGTTCGCGCTGGTGTATGTGTTCTGGGGCTCGACCTACCTCGGCATCGGCATCGCCGTAGAACACATTCCGCCGCTGCTGATGACCGGCACGCGCTTCCTGATTGCCGGTCTGCTGATGCTGGCCTGGTGCGCGGTGAGCGGAAGGAAAATTCGCGTCACGCTCGCGGAAGCTGTAAAGCTCGGTGTGATAGGCGCGCTGCTTCTGACCTTCGCTAACCCCATCCTGGCGCATGCCGAAGAGGTCGTCCCTACCGGGCTTTCGGCGCTCATCGTGTCCATGACGCCGCTCTGGTTCCTGCTGATCGATACCTGGATATTTCGCGGGGACCGTATCTCCCGGCGCGGTGTCGCCGGCCTGCTGCTCGGCATTGCCGGGATCGTGGTGCTGCTATGGCCGAAGCTGCGCGAGATGTCCTCCAATCCACTGGATCGCCGCGTCCTGCTGGCGGCGCTCACGCTGCCCATCGCCTCTTTCACCTGGGCCTTGGGGTCGGCCCTGTCCAAGCGCTGGCAGCACGGCATTGATGCCTTTTCCGCCACCGGATGGCAAATGGCAATCGCCGGCGCCCTTAACCTCACACTGGCGTTTGCGCTCGGCGATCCGGCGCGCGCGCAGTGGACGGCCTCAGGAATCGGCGCCATTGCCTACCTGGTCGTGTTCGGTTCCTGGGTGGGTTACAGCGCCTATATCTGGCTTCTGCAAAACGTCCCCATGCCGAAGGTGGCTACCTACGCGTATGTCAATCCCGTAGTGGCTGTCTTTCTCGGCTGGGTGGTGTTGCACGAGACCGTGGACGTCTACATTCTGGCTGGCTCGGTGATTATCGTTGCCGCCGTCGCGCTGGTCACCAGCGCCAAGGTGAAGGCCAAAACCGGCGCCGATCCCAAGATGGCGGAACTGCCGGCGGTGGAAGGGACCGGCGACTGAATGTCCCTGTCACCATCCCCCGCGCTGTTTGTTGCAACGCAAATACCGCGCATAGTACTGAAGTAATACCCCGCACCCCAGTTGTCACCTTGTGGGGCCTCTCCCCGCTTTGGTACTTTCCAGCTACAGGACCCAAACTCCGGTCGCATGGCGTAATCCGTCCGCCCCCGGCGTGGTGTAGTGGTGCTGACGTCAGGAGAAACGATGCTGCAACAGATCGCGCTCGTCGTTGACGACTCCATGCTGATCCGGCACACCGTCTGCAGATTCCTGGAGGAGCGCGGGTTCTCGGTTACCTCGGCGACCAACGGCGCGGAAGCGATGCAGATCCTCGCCACCGTGCTTCCCGACCTGATCGTGACCGACCTAATGATGCCCAAGATGACTGGTAGTGAGCTGATTACCGCGGTCAAGGCCGATGCCCGCATGGCGCGCATTCCCATCGTGGTGCTGGCCGGGCGCAGCAGCGTGCGAGAAATGCAGCCCGAGGGTCGCGCCGACTACGTCATCTACAAGGATATCGACATCGATCAGCAGCTCACCAGGGCGCTGGATGCGACCATGGGGTCCGCGGCCGTCAACTAGCGCAGTTGCAAACCCGCCTCGGCCGAAAGCTCAGGCTCGGCAAACTCACCCGCCACAAATTTTGGATACGCCGCTGCCGCAATCATCGCCGCATTGTCGGTGGACAGCGGACGAGAAGGGAAGAAGACCGGCAAGCCCTGCTGTGCCGCCTGCTCCTCAAAGCGCCGGCGCAGCTCGCTGTTGGCGGCGACGCCCCCGGTGACAAACAATGTCTCGGCATCGTACTCGCGCGCTGCGGCTAGAGTTTTATCCACAAGGTCGCCGACGACTGCTGCTTGGAACGACGCTACCACGTCGAGCGTCGTGGGATCGCTGTAGCGCAGGATGTCGGCAGTGGTGGGTTTGGAAAGGGCGGCCAGTGCAGCGCTGCGCGCCTGGATCACGCGTTCCATCTTGTGCGTTTCCACGTAGCGCAGCACCGCCGTCTTGATGCCGCTGAACGAAAAGTCGAATGTCGCGCGGCTCTCCACTGTAGCCCGGCCGCCCTCGGCCGGGTCCACCCGATCTTTCCGATCCCTGTGTTTGATCTGCGCAAATGTGAACTTCACTGCCTTGGGGCTTCCGTGTGCGGCAAGCTGGTCAATGATCGGCCCGCCGGGATAGCCGAGCCCCAGCAGCTTGGCGACCTTGTCGAAAGCCTCGCCGGCAGCGTCGTCACGCGTGTGCCCAATGTTCCCGTAGGTCCAGCTTTCGCCCCGCTGCTCGGCCAGGTACAGGTGCGTGTGCCCGCCGGAAACCACCAGCGCGAGCACCGGGAAGCGCATTTCGCGATTGCCTTTCTGGCGCTCCTCCAGCAGTACGGCGTGGATGTGTCCTTCCAGGTGATTGACCGCGATCAGCGGCTTGTCGAGCGCATACGCCAGCGCCTTGGCGAAGCTGATGCCGACCAGCAGCGCGCCCGCCAGTCCCGGACCGCGCGTGACCGCGATGGCGTCGATCGCCTGGTAATCCCGCCCGGCTTCCGCCAGCGCCGTCCGCACTACCGGAATGATGGCGCGCAGGTGTTCGCGCGACGCCAGTTCCGGCACCACGCCGCCGTACGGGCGGTGCGTTGCGATCTGCGAGAGCACGACGTTGGAAATCACCTGCTCACCCGAGCGCACCACCGCCGCCGCCGTCTCGTCGCAGGAGCTCTCAATTCCCAGGATGTAGGCGTCAGGCATATCTCTATACTAGCAACTAGCTCTTGGCTGTTAGCCATTAGCTTTTTGGACAGAAGAGCCAAAAGCTAAGAGCCAAAAGCTAATGCCTGCTTCCGCCAAAGCCGCTGCCGTCGGAATTATTCGCACGCTGCGCGAGCACGGGTACCAGGGTTATCTGGTCGGCGGATGTGTGCGCGACCTGTTGCTCGGCCGCGAGCCCGCTGACTACGACGTCTCCACCGACGCACACCCTGACGATGTCATGCGCATCTTTCCCCAAACCTGGGCCGTGGGCGCGCAGTTCGGCGTAGTGTTGGTTCCGGTCGATTCGGTTAACCACGGAACGCGCTCGTCTTCGAACGCGGCTCCCATCTGCCAACCACTAGCCACCAACCACCCGACAATTGAGGTCGCCACCTTCCGTTCCGACGGCCTCTACACCGACGGCCGCCATCCCGACGAGGTCACCTACACCCGCGATCCCCGTGAAGACGTGCGCCGCCGCGACTTCACCATCAACGGCCTGCTGCTCGACCCGGTCACCAACCAGGTGCTCGATTACGTCAACGGCCAGGATGATTTGCGGAACCAGATCATCCGCACCATCGGGTTGCCGGAACAGCGCTTTGCTGAAGATAAGCTGAGGATGCTGCGCGCAGTGCGTTTTGCCGCGCGCTTTGGCTACCACATCGATGACGCTACCATGCGTGCCATTCGCCGGTTGGCGCCGCAAGTTTCGCAAGTCAGCCGCGAACGTGTGCGCGATGAGCTTACCAAGATGCTCACCGAGGGCCGCGCCCGCCGCGCCTTCGAGCTGCTGGATGAATCCGGCTTGCTGCACGAAGTCCTGCCCGAAGTGGAGAAGATGAAGGGCGTGGAGCAGCCGCCGCAGTTTCATCCCGAGGGTGACGTGTGGATTCACACCCTGCTCATGCTGGAAAAGCTGCCGCCGGCCGCTTCGCGCACGCTCGGCTGGGGCGCATTGCTACACGATGTGGGCAAGCCGCCCACGTTCCGCGTCGCGCCTGACCGCATCCGCTTCGACAATCACGTCGAGGTCGGCGTCGCCATGGCTGGGGAAATTGCGCGCCGGCTACGCATGTCCAACGACGATGCAGAGCAGATTGCCGCCCTCGTCGGCCAGCACATGCGCTTTGCCGATGCGCTCAAGATGAAACCCTCAACCCTGAAGCGCTTTATGCGCCAGTCTGAATTCGGCGAGCACCTGGAAATGCACCGTATCGATTGCCTCGCTAGTCACGGTGATCTCGGTATCTACGAATTCCTGCGGCTGAAGATTGAACAGACGCCGCCGGAACAGATTCGTCCGCGCCCGCTTCTGACCGGACACGATCTGCTGGAAATGGGGTACCGGCCGGGGCCGCGATTCCGCGAAATTCTTTCCACCGTCGAGGACGGCCAGTTGGAAGGGACCATCACCACTCGCGAGCAGGCGGTGGAATTCGTGCGGGGGCACTTTCAAAACGAGCGCGGCGCCTGATCGATCCTGCCCTCACTGATTCCGGATACCGAAAACCAGAAGGCAGAAACCAGAAACCAGAAGCCAGAAGCCAGAAGCCAGAAGCCAGAAACTCGAAACTCCCTAGTGAGGTACCAGCCAGGAATAGATCACGACCGCGAGCATCACCAGCACTCCGAACGTGATGTAGTCCCAGATGCGGGTTTCGTTCAGTGGCGTCTGTACGTGCTGTGTGCGGCTGATTGGCATGGCCCACCCCCATACTCATGGTGGCCCACCTGCCCATCGGCGGCAATGTTACGCCGGGCCGAGGCACGGTATCGGACGCGCATTGTCCGGAGGTAACGCAAAAGCAGCGGTTTCCGGCTAACAGCTAATGGCCAGGAGCAAATCGCTGAAATAAAAAAGGCACGGCGCGAACCGTGCCATCACCTCGGCGCGTCCTCTAGGCCGTTTCTCCCCCAAGTCACGGCGTATCGAACGCTCCGATTCAAGTTCCAAGGTCTACTGCGGTGCGAGCCAGAGATACGTCAGTGCCACTACGACCAGGAGCACGGCCACGGTCAGGAAATCCCATATCTTGGTCTCCATCATTCCGGCCAGCCCCTGCGGCCTCTGCGCATCCTTCATGACTCACCCCGAAACGCATCCTAGCGTGCCTAAAGAATCCCGCAAATTACGCCGGTAATCTTCCGCAGGTGACGAGTGGTAGAATCCCAAATTCATCGCCCGCAAGGAGGCTCACATGGACCGCGCGCGCGAAGGATTGCAGAAGATCGTGGTCGATGCCATCCGCCGCGCCCCGGCGGCGGAGGCCCCGATTCTTGGCTGGCCGCTGGCCTGCGGAGCCACGGTCGCGGCACGCACTCGCGCCCTCAACTACGCCGACGGCGTGCTCAGGGTCGAGGTGCCCGACGCCCTCTGGCGCTCCGAACTGGTCTCGCTTGTTCCCAGGTATCTCGCCACCCTCAACCAGTTCGCCAAGGTCAAGCGGATCGAGTTTGTGACCGTCAAGGAATCTGCCAAAGCCATGAACAATTTGTCCGGCAACCGGCGGTCGCAGAGCGCATGAGCGACGACCGACAACCGATCACTGAAAACGATGTTGTTTATGTCGCTGAGCTTGCCAACCTGGAGCTTACGGCAGACGAGCGCGCGCGCATGGTCAAAGACCTGAACTCCATTCTCGATTATGTCGCGCGCCTCAACGAGCTGGACACGGCTAACGTAGAGCCCATGGCCCAAACTTCCGACCGCTACGGCATTGACCAGGGCAAGATCGGCACTGCGCGCTTTGCCTATGCCATGCGCGATGACAAGACCGGTCCCTCCTTGCCGCGCGAGGTGATCATGGAGAACGCACCGGAGAGCGACGGCACATTTTTCAAAGTGCCCAAAGTGATTGAGAAGTAGCTGTCAGCCATCGGCTCTCAGCTGGTTTGTGAAAGAACTCGGTCTCAACATGGCGAGCCAGCCCGGACTGCTTTAGGAAGGGCACGGCTTCATCCGCGCCGCATTGGGTCTGAGAAGGAGCGGCTTCAGCCGCTGAGGTCAAACGCCACACGAATATGGCGCACTATTCCTGACCATGGATATTGACCTTCTCACCGTCGCCTCCGCCCGCACCGCCGTTCTCGAGCGGCAGACCAGCGCGGTTGCGCTGGCCGAGAGCTTCTACAAGAAAATCGCCTCTGCCGACGAAAAGATCTGCGCCTTCCTCACCCTCACCCGCGAGCGCGCACTGGAAAAGGCCGCGCACATTGACGCCATCGCCGACCGCGGCGATCCCCTGCCTCCGCTGGCCGGCGTGCCCATCGCAATCAAGGACGTAATGATGATGCGCGGCGTGCGCTCCACTGCCGGCTCGAAAATCCTGGGCAACTTCGTCTCCCCTTACGACTGTACTGCGGTGGCGCGTCTGGAAGTTGCCGGCGCGGTGGTGCTCGGCAAGACCAACTGCGATGAGTTCGCCATGGGCTCCTCCAACGAGAACTCCGGCTACTACCCGGTTCATAACCCGCGCGATCTCGCGCGCGTTCCTGGCGGATCGTCGGGAGGTTCGGCGGCGGCAGTGGCTTCCTGCATGGCCATTGCCGCGCTCGGCTCCGACACCGGTGGCTCGATTCGCCAGCCAGCATCCTTCTGCGGCGTCGTCGGCCTGATGCCAACGTACGGCCGCGTCTCGCGCTACGGTCTCATCGCTTTTGCCTCCTCGCTTGACCATATCGGTCCGCTCACCAAGACGGTGAAAGACGCCGCCATCCTGCTGCGCCACATCGCCGGGCGCGATCCGCTGGATTCCACTTCCGCCCCCATGCCGGTACCCGATTACGAGCAGGAAATTGGCAAGCCGATACAAGGACTTCGGCTTGGCGTACCCAAAGAATATTTCGGGGAAGGCCTCGATCCCGAAGTGCGCGCCGCCGTGGAAGCTGCCATCCAGAAGATGGCGCAGATCGGCTGCGAGGTCGTGCCCATCTCGTTGCCGCACACCCGCTACGCCATCCCGACTTACTACGTGATCGCCACCGCGGAAGCTTCCTCCAACCTCGCCCGCTTCGATGGCGTGCGCTACGGCTTCCGCTCGACGCAGGCGCGCACGCTCTCGGAAATGTACCGCCTCTCCCGCGACCAGGGCTTCGGCGCCGAGGTCAAACGCCGCATCCTGCTCGGCACCTACGTTCTCAGCGCCGGCTACTACGACGCCTATTACCTCAAGGCCCAGCGCGTCCGCACTCTTCTCACGCGAGATTTCGAGCAGGCCTTCCAGAGCGTGGACGCCATCGTTACGCCAACCTCGCCCACTCCTGCGTTCAAGCTCGGCGAAAAATCCGACGACCCACTCGCCATGTACCTTGCCGACATCTACACCGTGACCGCCGACCTGGCCGGCGTGCCCGGCATCAGCGTGCCCTGCGGCGAATCGAAGGACCGCCTGCCCATCGGCCTGCAGATTCTCGGCCGCCACTTCGACGAAACCACGCTGATCCGCCTCGCGCACGCCTACGAGCACGCGCGGCTTCAGGCCTGATCCACGATTCGCGAATCAGGCATTCTCTATGGCAGACCGTATTTGCGAACACGACGAGGTGTAAAAAATACCAACTCCTGCCTGGTAACCATCCCAATGGGCTTTGCCCAACTTAAGCATGTTCAGCTACTTACGTACCTCGGTGTCTTGGCCCTCCCCCTGCTTTGTAGATATCCCAGACGGAGGCAGGATGACAAAAACCAAGTTCTTGGCTTCATTAGCAATATGCGCCGCATTGGCCACCGGTACCGCCCTGGCCCGCGACAATGACCACGATCGCGATAAAGCGGGATCCGGAACTCACAACATCGTTGGCGATCGCGATCGCGATCACGACCGTGACCGTGCGCGCGATCACTGGCGCGATCAGCGTCGGGAGCACGAGCGTCTCGAAGCCCGTGAGCGCGAACGTCGCAACCATCACCAAAACGCGATGCTCCGCCGCAACGGGCAACCGCGCGGTTGGTCGGAAGGTCACAAAACCGGTTGGAAAAATTGTGATGTTCCGCCGGGTCAGCCGAAGAAAGCGGATTGCGCTCCGGTCGTCACTCATCGAGCGCGGCCAGTCCACACCGGCTACCGCGATCACGACGGTGACCGCCACTAACAGTGATAACCCTCGGCGTTCTTATCGGCCGGCAGAGTATGGTTCTGCCGGCCACTTTCATTGAACCCTACGACTGTGCCAACTCTGCTGCCCGGACTAGCGCCTGCGCTTTGTTGAGCGACTCTTCGAACTCGCGCTCGGGTACGGAATCCGCCACGATCCCCGCGCCTGCCTGGACGTAGGCCTTGCGTCCCTTCAGCAGCATGGTCCGAATAGCGATGCAGGAATCCAGGTTGCCCGCGAAGTCCGCGTACAGCACCGAGCCTCCGTACACCCCCCGCCGCATGGGTTCCAGTTCTTCGATGATCTCCATCGCCCGCACCTTGGGCGCGCCGGTCAGCGTGCCCGCGGGAAAACACGCCGCGAATGCATCGAGGGCGTCGAGATTGCCGCGCAGTTTCCCTTCAATCGCGGAAACCAGGTGCATGACGTGCGAGTAGCGCTCCACGTACATCAGGTCGCGCACCCGCACCGAGCCGTACTCGCTGACCCGGCCCAGGTCGTTGCGCCCCAGGTCCACCAGCATCACGTGTTCGGCGCGCTCTTTTTCATCCTGGCGCAGCTTCTCTTCCAGCCGAAGGTCTTCCTGCTCGTCGGCGCCGCGCGGCAGCGTGCCTGCGATCGGCCGGTAGTCGAGCTTTCTGCCCGCCACCCGCACCAGCATCTCCGGTGACGAGCCCAGCACCGTCATCTCGCCTAGCCGCAGAAAATACATGTATGGCGACGGATTCACCGTGCGCAGCGAGCGGTAAATGTCGAAGGCAGCGGCGCCGGGATCAAACGCCAGACGCTGCGACAGCACCACTTGGAAGACGTCGCCGGCGGCGATGTACTCCTTGGCCCGCCGCACACCTCGCAGGAAGTCCGCTCGCGTCGTCGCGGATTTGGGCTGGATCCTCTTCTCGGCGGAGGCCGACGTAGCCGCCAACTTCCGGCGCGCCACTCCTTGCGCCAGCTTCCGCTCCAGTTGCGCGATGTCGCGGGCGGCGCGATCGTAGGCCCGGCGCGGGTCTTCGCTCGATACATCTGCGGACGCGATGATGTGGATCTGGTGCCGCACATGGTCGAAGGCCAGCACCCGGTCGAAAAACATCAGCACGCAGTCGGGAACGTGCAGATCGTCCTTGGCTTTTTCCGGCAGGCGTTCGAAGCTCCGCACCGCGTCGTAAGCAAAATATCCAACTGCGCCCGCGGTGAACGGCGGCAGCCCGGGCACGTTGGCGGGCACGTGCCGGCGTAACAACTCGCGTAGCACGCTTACTGCCCCGCCCTGCCTTTGTTCGCGCCCTCGCCCGCGCTCCAGCACCACGTCGTCCCCTCGTCCGATCAGCCGCATGTACGGACGCGCTCCCAGGAACGTGTAGCGTCCCACCTTTTCCCCGCCTTCCACCGATTCCAGCAGGAACGCGTGCGGTTCCTTGGCGGCAACATTCAGGAACGCCGATACGGGCGTCAGCAAGTCGGCGCTGACCGACTTCACCACCGGCACCAGGCTGGCGGTCTTTGCCAGCCGCAAGAATTCCGGCAACTCGGGGCGGAGCATGAGTTTGGTCACAGCTTCGGCTCAGGACGAGAGCTGCGATTATACGGTGCCGTGAGCTGGGGCCTCTCCTCCTTGCCGCCGCTCCTCCCCGCAACTGCTTCTATTTACCACTTCTATTTACTACTTCGGAACTGCGCCTTTTGTGACCCGGGGGGTGCCGCTGCCGTTGAAAACTGGCTTATACTTGCGGTACTGCGCGATTTTTAGGGGTTTCGAGCGAAACCGCACGTCGTCCTATGGCCTGACGCCGGCCGGGATGTTTGTCGAACGCGCAGCGGAGGCGCATGCACGTGAAATTCTGGGGCGTGCGGGGCTCCACCCCGACACCCCAGCCGGAGAACATGCGGTACGGGGGCAATACCTCGTGTGTCGAGGTCCGTGTCAACGGCAGCGTGTATGTCTTCGATTGCGGTACCGGTTTTCGCAACCTGGGAAAATCTTTAAGCAGCGAATACGACGGCAAGCCCATCCACGCCCACATCTTCATCTCTCATTTTCATTGGGACCACATCCAAGGCATCCCTTTCTTCGGCCCGCTCTACGAAAGCAAGGACAATTACTTCTTCTTTCACTCCTCCAGCCGCAGTCGTGGTCTGCAGCGCGCCATCGAAGAGCAGATGGCCGACCCGTATTTTCCCGTCGACATGACGGAAATGGCCGCCCACCGCAATTTTTATGACATCGAGGAAGACCGTATCGCCTTCGACGATGCGGTGGTGCAATCCATGTGGCTGAATCATCCCCAGGGCTGCCTCGGCTTCCGCCTTGAAACCAAGGAAGGCACGCTGGTTTACGCCACCGACAATGAACCCGGCCATCCCATCTTCGACAAGAATGTGCGCCGGCTGGCCCAAGGCGCCGATATCCTCATCTACGACGCCCAGTATTTGCCCGAAGAATACGAAGCCAAAAAGCGCGGATGGGGTCACAGTCACTGGCGCGAAGCCATCAACGTCGTGATGGAAAGCGGTAGCAAGGAACTCGTCCTCTTCCACCACGATCCCGACCATAGCGACGAGTGCATCGACTCCATCGTCAGGACGGCCCGCGATCATTATCCCAAGGTGCGCGCCGCCGCCGAAGGCATGGAAATCCAGCTCTGACACGCCTGGCCCGCTCCCCGCGCCAAGCCCAATCCCACAAATTCCGACCTTTTTTATCGCCATTCCGTAACCGTTTAGGGCGCTTCGACTTACACTCCGCCCCGCCATTGCCCCGTTCCCTGTTTTGTGTTGCTTTCAGCCGCCTGCGGCGTCTAAAATATATGTACGACCAAAATGGTCGGAATTAGAGGGACGGGCCTAGCGTGCTCAAGCTGACCAAGAAGGCCGATTACGGCCTGATCGCCATGCGTTACCTGGCGGAGAACGGGGTTTCCGCCGCTAGCGCCAAGGATATAGCCGAGGCGCATGGCATTCCGCCCGAACTGCTGGCCAAGATCCTGCAAAAGCTGGTCAAGGCTCGGCTGTTGACCTCGCACCATGGTACCAACGGCGGTTACATGCTGGCGCGCGAAGCGCGCGCAATTTCCGCCCTCGAGGTCATCAGGGCCATTGAAGGCCCGCTCTTTCTGACTTCCTGCGTTACCACTCGCGGCGAGTGTGGACACACCAGCCGCTGCACGGTCCGCGAGCCCCTGCGCAAGGTCAGCCAGAGCATTGAAGAGGTTTTGAGCAAGATCACCATCGGCGACATGGGGGACGGCGCAACGTCAACCGTGACACCGGAAGAATTAGTGACGTTAACGTAGCTGTCAGCTATCAGCAATCAGCTCTCAGCCAAACGGTGTTGCTGATAACTGAAAGCTGGCAGCTGAGAGCCTGCAGACGGAGAATTCGATGAGCAACGAGCAGACGACAAACAACGGGCATGGCGAAGTGAAGCTGCCCATTTACATGGACAATCACGCCACCACCCCGATTGATCCCCGGGTTCTGGAAGAGATGCTGCCTTACTTCACCGACAAGTTCGGCAACGCCGCCAGCCGCAACCACGTGTTCGGCTGGGTCGCGGAAGAGGGCGTGGAGCAGGCGCGCGAACGCATTGCCAAGCTGGTCGGCGCCACCACCAAGGAAATTATTTTCACCTCCGGCGCCACGGAGAGCGACAACCTCGCCATCAAGGGCGTCGCCGAGATGTACCGCGAGAAGGGCAACCACATCATCACCGCCGTCACCGAGCACAAGGCGGTTCTGGACACCTGCAAGCGCCTGGAGAAGTACGGCTTCCGCGTCACGTATCTTCCCGTGATGAAGGACGGCCGGGTTGACATGGATGATCTCAAGCGCGCCATGGACGACAAGACCATCCTGGTCACGCTGATGGCGGCCAACAACGAGATCGGCGTGCTGCAGCCCATTGCGGAGATCGGCAAGCTCTGTCACGAGCGCGGCGTGCTCTTTCACAGCGACGCCACCCAGGCCGTCGGCAAAATTCCCATCGACGTGCAGAAGATGGGCATCGATCTTCTCTCCATCTCCGGCCACAAGATGTACGGCCCCAAGGGCGTCGGCGCGCTCTACGTTCGCCGCAAGAACCCGCGCGTGCAGGTGTCGCCGATCATTGACGGCGGCGGCCACGAGCGCGGCATGCGCAGCGGAACGCTCAATGTCCCCGGCATCGTCGGCCTCGGCAAGGCCTGCTCTCTCTGTCACGAGGAGATGCCGCAGGAAAGCAAGCGCCTCTCCGGCCTGCGCGATCGCCTTAAGGAAAAGATCATGGGCAATTTGGACGAGGTGTTCATCAACGGTTCCATCGAGCACCGCCTGCCCAATAACCTGAATATCAGCTTCGCTTACGTGGAAGGCGAGTCGCTGCTGATGGGCATCAACGACATCGCGGTTTCCAGCGGTTCGGCCTGCACCTCCGCGACCCTGGAGCCATCTTATGTATTGAAGGCTCTGGGAACCGGCGACGACCTGGCGCATAGCTCCATTCGTTTCGGCATCGGCCGCTTCAACACCGAGGCCGAAGTGGACTACGTGGCCGAGCGCGTCATCGACGTCGTCAAGCGGCTGCGCGAGCTCTCGCCGCTCTACGAGATGGCCAAGGAAGGCATCGATCTCAAGACCGTGAGCTGGGCCGCGGAAGGGTAAACAAGTCTGCCAGTCGTCTGATCGACTGAGAGACGGACACGAGTTTTCGAGTTTAGGAGAAGGTTAAAAAATGGCATACAGCGATAAGGTACTGGACCACTACACTAACCCGCGCAACGTCGGTTCCATGGACAAGAGCAGTCAGACGGTCGGCACCGGCCTGGTGGGCGCCCCCGAATGCGGCGACGTCATGAAGCTGCAGATCAAGGTCAACCCCGAGACCAAGGTCATCGAGGACGCCAAGTTCAAGACGTTCGGTTGCGGATCGGCGATCGCTTCCTCTTCGCTGGCCACCGAGTGGGTCAAGGGCAAGACCGTGGACGAGGCGCTCGCTATCAAGAATACGGACATCGTTCGCGAGCTCTCGCTGCCTCCGGTCAAGATCCACTGCTCGGTGTTGGCCGAGGACGCTATCCGCGCCGCCATCGGTGATTGGAAAAAGAAGAACGGCGTTGCCGTGGGCCATGCCCCGGCCGAGGCGCACGCGCCGATGGCGAAAGCGGGCGACTAACAACGTCGCTGGTTGTTGGCCGATAGGCGATGGCAATTCGGCCCAACGACAAACGAATAAGAGCCCGCTATCATGGCAACTATGACCGACAAACCGGCAGACCAGGCGACCTCGGCAGCGGTGTCGCTGGACGGTGGGCAACAGCCCTCCCCGCCGGGGCAGAAGCTTGCTGCGCCGCCCGCCAAGGGCATCCAGGTTACTGAGCGCGCGTTGGCCAAGATTAAAGTCGCCATGGCGAAGGAAGGCATTTCGCCCGAGCAGGGCGGGTTGCGTCTGGGCGTGCAGGGCGGCGGGTGCTCCGGGTTGACGTACAACATCCGTTTCGACACGCAGCCGCGAGAGCGCGATCGCATCTTCCAGTTTGGCGATGTGCGTGTCTTCGTCGATCCCAAATCGTTCATCTACCTGCACGGCATGACCCTGGATTACCAGGAGACGCTGATGCAGCAGAGCTTCGTGTTCGTCAATCCGAACGCGAGCAAGTCCTGCGGTTGCGGGACCTCGTTTTCGTAGGGCGTGGGAGGAATTGCCGAGCACTTGGCAGTCAGTCGTCAGCATTCAGCCCTGCAGAGCAAGACCGCTTGACTGGCTTAATGCTGACTGCTGAATGCTGAGTGCTTTTGAATTATGGCAACCGGAAACAAACCCGAATCCGCGCTCCAGCTCATCGACCAGGGCAAGATCACGCACGCCTGCTGGTCCTGCGGCGACATGCGCGCGGCACACTTCTGCAATTCCTGCGGCAAGCTGCAGCCCGCTTTGCCCACGGACTATTTCACTTTCTTCGGCCTGCCCCGCAAGCTGAGCCTCGACACATCCGTGCTGGAGCGCGAGTTCTACGTGCTCAGCCGCAAGCTGCACCCCGATGTCTACGCCCATGCCACCGGCCAGGAGCAGCACTGGAGCCTGGAGAAGAGTTCGCAGCTCAACGACGCCTACCGCACTCTGCGCGATCCCATCGCGCGCACCGAGTACCTGCTCAAGCTCGAAGGCGTTCAGTTGGAGGAGCAGTCGAAGGCGGCCACTGACAAGGCGCGCCAGACCGGCGAGGAAAAGAAGCAGGTCATTCCCCCGGAACTGCTGGAAGAAGTTTTCGAATTGAACATGCAACTGGAAGAAGCGCGCATGAACAAGAAGATGGGTGATCGCGACGCCGATCTGCTGCGCGAGGTGGAAAGCACGCGCAACGATCTCCAGGCCAAGCATGATGCGCTCATGGACGAATTGCGCGGCTACTGGAATGAATGGGACGCGCTTCCTGGGGACGCATCCCAGGCGCAGCGCAAGCCGGTGCGCGACAAGATGATCAGCCTGCTGAATCGCCGTTCCTACATCAGGAACTTGGTGCGCGACGTCAACGAAGTTTTGGAGCAGTAGCACTCAGCATTCAGCGGTCTGCCGCATGTTTCGAGAGCTGAATGCTGATTGCTAAAAGTTAAGAGAGCAGATGCCTGAAGAACGTGTCGTTGGAATCGATCTCGGAACCACGAACTCGCTGGTGGCCTTCATGGGGCCGGATGGCGCGCCCCAGGTCATCCCCGGCGAAGACGGGCTGAACCTTGTCCCCTCGCTGGTGGCGCTGGATCCCAAGGGCCAGATCATCGTCGGCAATCCTGCGCGCAAGTACCTTATTGAGACGTCCGAGCGCGCCGTGTACTCGATTAAGCGCCTGATGGGACGCGGCGTTGAAGACATCCAGGAAGAATTGAAGCTGTTCCCCTTCCGTCTCGCCGAGGACCTCCAGCCCGGCGAGGTCCTGCGCATCAAGCTCGCCGAAAAGGATTACACGCCGCCGGAAATCTCCGCTTTCATCCTGCGCCAGCTCAAGCGCAACGCCGAACGCTTCTTCGGCGCGCCGGTAAAGAAGGCGGTCATCACCGTTCCCGCCTACTTCAACGACGCCCAGCGCCAGGCGACAAAGGATGCCGGCCGCATCGCCGGGCTGGAGGTCCTCCGCCTGGTCAACGAGCCCACGGCCGCCGCGCTCGCTTACGGTCTCGACCAGCAGCGTAATGGCGTGGTCGCGGTTTACGATTTCGGCGGCGGCACCTTCGACGTCTCCATCCTGCGCCTGCACGACGGAATTTTTGAAGTCATATCCACCGCCGGTGACACCCATCTCGGCGGCGACGACATCGACAACCTGCTCATCACCATCGCGCTCGACGATATCCGCGGCGACATGGGCCTGGACTACCGTCGTAATGCCGAAGTCGTGCAGGCGGTTCGCAAATCCGTGATTGACGCCAAGATTGCGCTCTCGGCGAACGATAAAACCACGATTGAGGTCGATCTGCCGGAAGGCAAGAAGTACCAGCGCGAAATCACGCGGGAGCAGTTTGAAGGCCTCATCGAGCCCATTCTCCAGCGCACCGTCGGTCCGGTGAAGCAGGCAATCCGTGATGCCGGTCTCGCCCCGCAGCAGATTAACGAGGTGGCTCTGGTCGGCGGCTCAACTCGCATTCCGCGCGTGCGCGCCATTGTCACGGAACTGTTCCAGCGCCAGCCTCACTCGGAGCTGAATCCTGACGAAGTAGTTGCTCTCGGGGCCGCGGTGCAGGCCAACATCCTCGGCGGCGGTTCTGAAGCCACCAAGGACATGCTTCTGCTCGACGTCACCCCGTTGTCGCTCGGCATTGAGGCGCTCGGCGGCGTGGTCGCCAAAATCATCCACCGTAACTCGACCATACCGGCGTCAGCCACTGAGCACTTCACCACCGGCGTCGAAGGCCAGACCAACGTCGCGATTCACGTCTTGCAAGGCGAGCGCGAGTTGGCCAAGGACAACCGTTCTCTCGCCCGTTTCGATCTGAAGGGCATTCCGCCCATGCCCGCCGGCCTGCCCCGCATCGAAGTGCGCTTCCTCATCGACGCCAACGGCATTCTGCACGTTTCAGCGCGCGAGCAGCGCAGCGGCAAGGAAGCCGAAATTTCCGTGCAGCCCAGCTACGGCCTAACCGATGATCAGGTCGAGAGCATGATCCTGGAGTCCTTCGATTACGCCGAGGAGGATTTCCGCCAGCGCCAGGTCATCGAGGCCCGCAACGAGGCCGGCACCATCCTGGCCGCGCTCGACAAGGGCAAACAAAGTCCGGCGTGGAATCAGCTCACCTCCGATGAGCGCAAGCAGATCGCGAAGCAGGAAAAGGCCCTGCGCGCCGTGCTCGAGCAGGATGACCACCACGCCATCCGCAATGCCATCGACGCGCTCAACCAGGGAACCATGCGCCTCGCCGAGCTGATGATGGATTCGGCGGTGGCTTCCGCCCTCAAGGGCAAGTCCATGGACGATGCCAACGTCGGCGAGGGTCCCGCATCGCCGCATCCGATCGCGCCGGCGGAAATCGAGAGCGGGGACTAGATTGCTGAGGATTTATGGCTGAAGAAAAATCGCAAGGAACTGGAGCCGCAACCGTGGACGCACCCGGCCCCAACACCGTTCGCGTCACCTTTTTGCCGGAAGGCAAAACCGTCGAATTCGAGCACGGCAAGCTGCCCTACAAGGACCACGGCAAGCCGGAATCGCTGCTCGACGTGGCGCTCAACCACAAGGTGTTTCTCGATCACGCCTGCGGCGGCAACTGCGCCTGCACCACCTGCCACGTACAGGTGATCAAGGGGGCCGAACTGCTCAGTGAAATGGACGACGATGAGGCCGACCGCCTCGACATGGCCGCCGACCTGCAGCTCAATTCGCGCCTCGGCTGCCAGTGCGTCATCGCCAAACCGGGCGAGATCGTTGTCCGGGTTCCCGAGTGGAACCGCAACTACATCTCGGAACACCCGGAAGAAGAACACTGAGGGAATTTGAAATTTCAAATCTTAAAATTTCAAATTGCAGTAACTGGGAGTGATCCTATGCCAACCGATCTCCACTGGGACGACGCCGAAGATATCGGCCTCCTGCTTGCCGATAAGTTTCCCGACATCAATCCGCTCGAGGTGCGGTTCACCGAACTGCACCGCATGATTACCGAGCTGCCCACCTTCGTTGACGATCCCCAGAAGTCCAACGAAGGCAAGCTGGAAGCCATTCAGATGGCCTGGAACGAGGAGTACGAAGACCGCCACGCCGCCTGACCAAACACTCCACAGCCCGGCATAAGCCTGCCCTGAGCGAAGCCTAAGGGTGTGAGCCGGGTAGCAATTCCAGATTGTGTCGTCACGAGCCCTACTCACCGAGCGCAGCGAGAGAGCGAGCGCGTCGAGAGACCTCGTGTTTTCTCGGTACCCCGAAGGAACGCCGCTCCCATAGCGAGGACCGCCTGAATTCCCTTGGTCCGCAGGATGCGGTCCTGTAATTCTTGATTGACGAAATCATCTTGGAATCAACTACTTACAATCTCAGTACGGATGGCGTAGCAACCCCATCCCGGTATTCAGCACCTCATCTGCTGAACGCAGAGATTTTGTGGAGTCGAGGTGCTTATGCTCTGGTTGATATTTGCGATCCTGCTGATTGCATGGATCTTGGGCCTGGTAGGGACTTACACGATTGGCGCCTGGCTTTGGCTCTTGCTGGTGGCCGCCATCATCGTGCTCATTATTCAGCTGGCGACCGGTCGCCGTGTAGCCTGAACTGCTGTATTGTTGGATGCGCACGTTCTGGCGGGCTAAATTCCCGTCCGAGGTAACAAAAACGCCCACAGGTTCGCCGTGGGCGTCGTTGTTTCCCACCAGTTCCTAGCTCCTAACTACCAGCTACTCTTCTCAGCGTGCCGCGGTCGCCGGTTCCGGCGTTGCCGGCTGCGTTTCCACGCTGGCATCGCGCAGGAACTTCGCTGCCTCTTCCGGCGGCGTGGGATTGATGTAGAAGCCGGTGCCCCACTCAAATCCCGCTGTCTTGGTCAACTTCGGCATGAACTCGATGTGCCAGTGGTAATGATCGTTGAACGGGTCCTGGCATGGCGAGGTGTGGACCACAAGGTTGTAGGCCGGATTGTCCAGCACGTTGTGCGCCTTGGCCAGCAGGCTCTTGAGCGCCCGCGCCAGGTCTTCGAACATCGCCGACGACGAGTTCTCGAATGCCGATTCATGCCGCTTCGGCAGGATCCAGGTCTCGAACGGAAAACGCGGCGCGTACGGCGCCAGGGTGACGAACTGCTCGTTCTCCCCCACGATCCGGGTCCCGTTTTCCAGCTCCTGCCGGATCACGTCGCAGAAGACGCACCGTTCCTTGTAGATGTAATACTGCTTGGCGCCTTCCAACTCCTCTACCACTTGCTTGGGCAGAATCGGCAGCGCGATCAGTTGCGAGTGCGGATGCTCCAGCGACGCTCCCGCCGCCTCCCCGTGGTTCTTGAAAATCAAGATGTACTTGAAGCGCTTGTCCTGTTTCAGGTCGAGGATGCGGTCTCGGAATGCCCACAGCGTGTCCTCAATGCGCTTGGCCGGCATGGTGGCCAGGCTGGCGGCGTGGTCGGGTGTCTCGATGATGACCTCGTGCGCCCCTACTCCGTTCATCCGGTCGAACATTCCCTCCGCCCGCCGGTTCAGGTTGCCCTCGATCCCCAGCGCCGGAAACTTGTTCGGCACCACCCGCACCGACCATCCCGGCGAGTCCTTCGCCGGCGGTCCTCCGTTATGGCTCGGTCGATACGCCAGTATTTCCGGCGGTGTCTTGCTTTCGTTGCCGTAGCAGAATGGGCAAAACCCGCCCTTCAGCTTGTTCTGCTCGCGCGCGAAGTCCGTGGGACGCTTGGCGCGATCGGTCGAGATAATTACCCAACGGCCAACCACAGGATCTTTTCTAAGTTCTGGCAATGAGGACTCCCCTCCCGACAACGCTGTACACACATATTAAGGCATTGGGAATGCATTTTTGAATAGGGTGATGTGCGGAGTTTTCTCGCTGGCTTCGTAATAGACGCTGATAATGTCGAAGCGTGCCTCTGGATTGCCCTTGATGTGGTGCAGGAAGTCGCGCGCCACTGCCCCAAGATCGCGGCGTTTCTGCCCATCCACCGCCGCCTCCGCCGGCGCCACCTGGTGCGTCGTTCGCGACTTTACTTCCACGAAGCAGAGCACGTCACCGTCCCAGCCCACCAGGTCGAGTTCGCCCCGATGCCGCAGCGAGCGCCAGTTGCGCGCCACCATCACGTAGCCGAGCCGCCGCAAGTAGAAATAGGCATCGTCCTCGCCCCGCTGCCCGGTCCGCAGGTGCTCCGGCCGTTCCCCGGGATTGTCCCGTTTCAGCGCGCCGGCAGCACGATCCAGCACCCGCGCTGCCGCTTCCACCAATCTTCCCGTCATCGCCTGCCGACGTTAACAAAAAGACCCCGGCGCCGTCAGTGACGTGGCTTCGCTTGCACCGATTCACGACGGCTTCCCGATTTGGGTGAAGCTCGGCGGGATTGACCGGCGAGTGATTTCAAACGCCGTTGACGCTAGGGTCAACTTCCAGCATGTCACGCCCGTCGCCTACTAAAATGCGGCAATGTCGTTAACGGGAATCACATCGCTGAGCCCGGGCAAGTTATCATTCAGCGCGCATAGAAATACTGACAACACCCTGACGTCCGGTTGGTGAACTATGAAGTGCCTCGCCGTTGTAATTGTTGTTGTGATGGTCAGTGCGGCCATTACCGCGCAGACGAACTCATTGCTGATCGAAGACATGACGTGGACCGAAGTGCGTGATGCCATCGCCGCCGGCAAGACTACGGCAATCTACTACGCCGGCAGCACTGAGCAAAACGGGCCCGGTATGGCGCTCGGAAAGCACAATTTTATTGCTCACTACCTCGCAACAAAAATCGCCGCGCAGCTCGGCAATGCTCTGGTCTATCCAACCATGCCTTTTGCCCCTACCGGAGATTGGGGCCACACTGGGGCGGGCGTCATCGATGCCACCAAGAAGGACGGCCACATGCGGTATGCCGGCAGCGTGAATCTTTCGCCAGAGACCTTCGGCGCGGTGGCCCATGATGTCGCGCTCAGCGCGATCTCGGCCGGTTTCAAGAACGTCGTCCTGCTATGCGATCATGGCGGTCAGACCCAGATCCAGCTGGCCAAGGTTGCGGAAGAGATGAACAAGGAGTGGGCGCCTCACGGCATCCACGTCTATTACATCCCGGACTCGTACTTCAAAGAAAAGGAGCTCATGAAAGACTACGCCAAGAAGCACGGTTGGCCCGTCGATTCGCACGCAGGCACCGACGACACCTCGGAGCTTCGGTACATCGACAAAATGGTAAACGGGAAGTCTTCCCGATGGATCCGTGCGGACAAACTGATCAAGGGGCATGAGGGCGATGGCACCGGGGTCGATGGCGATCAGACGAAGAGCACGGTTGATTTGGGCAAAATGTTTACCGACGCCAAGGTTTCTTTTGCGGTAACTCAAATCAAGCAGCTGATCGCCACCGGCAAGTAGGTGATGGCGATCCAGCCCAATTCGATGTCATTCTGCACTCGCGGTTCGCATCGCGCAGTCACGACACACGGAGGTTGCCCTCGTCAGCCCTTGCTTGCCGAAAGAACGCAGAGTGAAGAACACGAACGGCACGCCCTAAATCCGCGTCACCAGCGACAGTTCCTCCACCGACACCGAACGGGCACCGGGAATGTTCGCCACGAAGCTGCGTATCTTTCTTGCCTGTGCGGGCGCGTCAATCTCGCCCTTGATCGAGATCGACCCGCCTTGGGCCGTAATCTCGAGCTGCAGGTCGCAAGTATCCGGGTTCATCGCCAGGTTCGCTTTCACGCAGCTCGACAGCGCAAGATTGTCCAGATCGCGCTGCGTTTCCGCCGTCGTCTGGAAACAACTTGATTTGGCCAACTCGCAGATGACGTCGCATGCCTCAATCAGCGTCATCTGCTCCAGGTTGAGCACCAAGTCGTACAGCGACGCGTCGGTCCAATCCGCGCCGTAGAGAAAGCGCGTCCATTTGCGGCGGTCTTCATCCATGCGTTCGATGTACTCGATCGCCTCCTTGCGGCTGCAGTCGCGGCGGTATTGCACCATGGAGACGCGGAAGTCCATCGGCGCAATGATGCGCGTGCGCAGCACGTGCGGGCCCTTGCCCAGCAGCAGGTGCCCGGCCAGCCCGTCGTAGACGACGTTGCCGCTGCGAACCTCCTCGGTCAGGGCCGCTTGGATGAACGCGAGATACAAGTACTTGGTGTGTTGCGACTGGCCGAAAAAGGTGGGGGGCTTTTCTATCGCGGTGCGCAGGTCTTCTTGCGATATGCCCCACTGCGCCGCCTTGTCGATGAGCTGGTCGCGGTCAATGCAGCGATATCCGAGCCTGCGCGATACCGCTTTCGCCAGCATCCTGCCGCCGCTGAACGTTCCCTGGGAAATCGTGATGATGGCCATTGGCCGCCTCCTTCGCCCGCTCGCCGGGGCGCTCAGCACTTGGGTATCACGTTGCTGCCGGGAATGCGGTGATGGACCTCACCCGTGCGCGTGCGGGTCGGCGAGCCTGCCTGCTGCGTCATGAACACCAGAAAAGCCGCCCTGGTGGGGCGGCTCCGCGGACAACTGGACAAACTCTTAGCCTTATTTCTTGATGCTTGAACTTGCGGTGGCCACACATTGCCATTTGCCGCCGGATGTCTTCACCCAGGTGTCGGTAAAGCGCTCGTTCAGATCAAAAGATTTTCCCGCAGGATCGGTCCCCTTGGCCTTAAAAGATCCGATGGCAACGGCGCTGTCGCCATAGGCCGTCACCTTCACATCGCCGTAGTCGATGCTGCTGTATTTTGTCGCCTTCTCTTCTTGCAGAAAGTCGGCTTTGCCCCTGACTCTGCCTTCCGCCGAGGTAGCTACGAACTTGTCGGCCAGGCTCGGAGCGATCAAATCAGGATTGTTTGCCTTTTGCGACTGAAGCCATTTTTGCTCCAGGTCGGCTATTGCCTGCTCAGTCCCGCCGCTCTTGCCGGCTTGCGGCCATGCCGCGGTTGCCAGCAGGAGCAGTCCGAGGAAACACAAGGTTCTCTTCAAGCATCCCTCCTTGGCTGCTTTGCATTTTGAAAACTTTCTTGCGGTGTTTGCGGGCCGGATGCTAGCACGCCGGCGATCAGCAGCACAAACCGTACCCACCGTTGTGGAGCGACGGAATTTATGCCGTCGAATTACTGGCCGCGAACCGCGGAATCAATTCCGCCGCTACACATAATTTTTCGTGGGTGGCCCGCATTTGCGAGCCCCGCGAGCTAATGTGGGGAAGTTCTTAACCACTTTCCGAATTCTTGCCCTTAGCCAATTTGGGGTGTAGTATTCGCGCTCGTCTCATCATCCGCATGCATAGATCCGCTCGCCCCGTTGTTTGCAGGTCTAATTGGAGGAGGTACGAATGAAGAACACCTTTCTGCTTCTATGCTTGATGTGCCTGGTTTCAAGCGTCGCGCTGGCCCAGGGAAAGACCAATGTGCAGTGGAAGTGCGACAAGCCTACTGATCAGCACAGCATCAACGTCGGCGACAAGCCCGGCCACGCCTATGCTATCGAGCAGATCAACTGTACTGCCCTCAAAGGCGACATCGCCGGAAACAAGATAAAGTCCGGTGTTGGCACCGAGTTTCTCTACATCACGGGCGATAAGGCGACCGGCCATGGTGAATTCGTCGAAAGCATGGCCAACGGCGACAAGAACGTCTACAAGTATGAATTCTCCGGCACCATGAAGAACGGGGCCTTCCAGTCCGGGACCAACAAATGGTCTCTCATCGAGGGTGGCGGAAAGATGAAGGGCGGCAAGGCCAGCGGCACCTGCAATGCCAAGGGCAATCCCGACCAATCTACGTCCTTCGACTGCATGGGAACCTACACCCCTTCCACGACCTAACGTGTGACTGCACCCCTACGCTCTACGGCGCGGGGGTGCTTCGCTGTCTTGGGGAAGGCCGTGCAGGGCTACAAAACATTAAACGTTGGCTCGTGGCGCCAATTCGCGAGCCCATCTAGATAGTGTGGGAAAAGCTCAGGAAGATTCACCGCAGAAATTAGAAGGGCCGTGACATTGGTTATGGTCTAGCCGCCGACTCCTGCGAGGGAGTCAACGACGTGGACGCATGTACCGTCACAGCCCCTGATGCGATCGCCGCTTTCGCGGTACCGAACCCCAACGGAACCTCGCAGT
>DASSIZ010000010.1 GCA_035691485.1 Terriglobales bacterium | reverse complement strand
TGGTTTGGGTTTCTTCTCGGGCATAAGGGCCTGGGCCCCAGCGCTGGCAGAAGCCCCGGATTTTTCCGTCTCTTGCAACGACGCCAGCGGATCGTAAGTCAGCAACTGCATGTGCGCGCCTGATGTTCCGCTGGCCGGCAGGACACGGGCTTCGTTGCTGTCCAAACGCTGGGCAAGCTGCTGCACCAAGGATTTCAGTTCCTGGATGGTCTGGCTCTGGGAAGCGACCTCGGTGCGCAATTGTTGGACTTCGTCGTTGCTGGCGCGGGCCGAAGACGACGAATATTGTTCGGTGGATTTGGCGCCACTGGGAGCCGCTTGCTGGGCGAAGCTCGGCAACCCCAGCGCCACGAGAAACACCAACACGCAGTAAATCAGTGAATGTCGCATTTTTTTCTCTCCTAGGAAGGACTGGTTACCTGGTGGCCTGGAGTGTCAGCGAACAAAGAATCGCTACAAAGAACCGAGAGTTGAAGGATCTCCAGATTGGCAGGGAATCGCGCCGGCACCCCTCACCGGAATCGCACCCCGGAACAGGGCGTCCCACATGCACAACAGCCGGCTGTATTCAGCTCGACGCAAAGTGGTCGGCCCGCGAAACAATTTTGACCAAGGGCCCGCGACGGGAGCCGAACTCGGCAACCGGCGCGGAACTCACGCGTCAAAGTGCGGCAAACTAGCACAATCGCAACGCCTCCGTCAACGTCGCGCTCCAGACTGACGGGACGGAGGAAGGTCGTAACACGATGCGAAGCGGAAAGGGGGCCGGCTAGCTGTTGGGCGGAGAGCAACGCCTGTTAGTCGGCGGCCACAGTTTCCGGAGTGCGCTGGTTAGTAAGGCGAGGAGGCACTGCGGATTTCTTGCGCTGGGCGGAGATGAGGCGGAAGCCGAGCAGCAGCGTGAGCAGGATGGCGTAGTACTCAGGCTTGCGGACGTCGGCTTTGACCAGCCACCAGTAGTGGATGACGCCGGCCAGGGCGCTGACGTAGACCAGGCGATGAAGCGTGATCCAGCGGCGGCCGAGACGGCGGATCATGCCCTGGGTGGAGGTCACGGCGAGCGGAATGAGCAGCACAAAGGCAGTGAAGCCGACGGTGATGAACTTGCGCTTGGCGACGTCCTTCACCATCTCGTGAACGTCAAAAAACTTGTCCAGCCAGATGTAGGTGGTGAAGTGAAGGCAAGCGTAGGAGAAGGCGAACAACCCCAGCATGCGGCGGAAGCGGATGAACCAGTGCTGGCCAGTCAGACGGCGCAGGGGCGTGATGCTGAGGGTGAGCATCAGGAAGATCAGGGTCCAGTCGCCGGTGGAGCGGGTGATGACCTCAATCGGATTGGCGCCGAGCAGGCCCCGGTATGCCTTCCATCCCAGGTGAGCGAGTGGCAGGAGAGCAGCAAAAAAGACGGCGACTTTGAGTAGCTTCAATTTCACTTAGCAGGTTTTACGTTCAAGGTTTCACGTCTCAGGTTTCACTCGGAAAATGAAGAGGTGAAAGCGGGAAGCCTCGAAGCGGAAATGTCCCCCAAAACTCTTTCATTCAGAAAAACTTTTTCAAATCCATGCCCGTGTAGAGTGAGGCGACCTGGTCGCCGTAGCCGTTGAACATCAGCGTAGGGCGCTTGGTAAATTCGCCAATGCGGCGTTCGCGAGCCTGGCTCCAGCGCGGGTGGTCCACGTTCGGATTGACGTTGGAATAGAAGCCGTACTCGTTGGGAGCGGCCTTGTTCCACGCCGTCCTCGGCTCCTTGTCGGTGAAGCGAATCTTCACGATCGACTTGCAGCTCTTGAACCCATACTTCCAGGGCACGACGATGCGCACCGGCGCGCCATCCTGGTTGGGCAGGACTTCGCCATACAAGCCGACCGTCAGCAGGGCGAGAGGGTGACTGGCTTCATCAAGGCGCAAGCCTTCGGTATAAGGCCAGTCTAAAACGCCGTAACGCACGCCGGGCATCTGCGCCGGATCGTTGAGGGTGGTGAATTCAACGTACTTGGCGTTACCCAGCGGCTGCACCTGGTCCATCAGCTTCTTAAACGAATAGCCAACCCAGGGAATAACCATGGACCAGCCTTCCACGCAGCGGTGCCGGTAAACGCGGTCCTCCAGCGTGGCCAACTTGAGCAGGGAGTCGATGTCGTAGGTCTTGGGCTTTTGCACCAAGCCCTCGACCTTCACCGTCCACGGGCGAGTACGGAAGTTCTTGGCCAGGTTGGCCGGCTGGTACTTGTCCGTGGAGAACTCGTAGAAGTTGTTGTAGTTGGTGATGTCCTTGTAGGGAGTCTGCTTTTCGTCGGTCGAGAACTGTCCTTTGATAACTCCGGACAGCTTCTGGCCGTTAGGAGCGGTGTCGGGCGAGGGAGTTTTCGCGCCGGCGACCTTCGCGATCACAGCCGCGCCGGCCAGCGCGGCCGCGCCGCCCAGGAAAGCCCGGCGATTCAGATACGTCGATTGGCTGGTGATTTCCGACGAGCGTACTTCCTCCGGCTTCTTAATCAGCATTTCCCCACACCTGGATGAATGGTAGCACCTTCATGCCATGGGATGAGCCGGGAGAGGGAAAAGTTACAGGGAGGGTGGAACACGGGGATGCACGGGTTTTCGCACCGTTCGTTGCGAAAAAAAAGCCGGACGCTTTCGCGCCCGGCTTAGCTTTTCCCCGGCCCGGCTAGAAGCTGTACTTCAAGCCGAGCTGGATGATGCGCGCCGGAATGGCGGTGTTTGTGAACTGGGTAAAAGTAGCCGGTGAGGACAGCGCAACGGAGGTCGGCGTTGTCGACAGCACCGGATGGTTGAAGAGGTTGAAGAAGTCACCACGGAACTGGAAGCTATGCCGCTCGCTAATCTTGAAATGCTTGATCACGGACAGGTCCCAATCCTGCTGGAACGGGCCGCGGAAGGCGTTTCGCGGCACGTTGCCGTAAGTGGTCGGGGCACTTGCGTTGCTCGCGGCACAGGTGGTGTTGGTAACTCCAGCACCCCGAGTGGGACTCTGGCTGGTGCACGGGCCGACCACCTGAGCCACGCTGACGAAGTTGGGATTCATAAAGTTGTCCGGGTGGCCCCCGGCGGATCCGGGCAGCAGCAGCTGACTCACCGTCGTGACTGTGCCCGGCGTGCAGCCCGGCAGCGTGGCGATCTGCTCTGCCACCGGACGGCAGACGAGAAGGCCAGTGCCAGTGCCGCCGCCAAAGGCCCGACCGCTGAATGAGTCGGTGATGGAGAAGGGCAGGCCATTCTGATATTGAGCCAGCCCAGCGATGGTCCACCCCTGGAATAGCTGTGAGCCCCAGATGCCGCTCTTCGGGACCGGCAGGTCCCAGCTATAGCTCAGCACGAACCGATTCGGGCGATCGAAATCGCTCACTGCCCGGTTCTGCTGATAATTAGCCAGGTTATTCAGGACGTTGGCGCCAGCCTGTCCGGCACGAGTATTGTTCAATTCGTCGGTGCTCTGTGATCCGCTAACATTGTCGATGTTCTTCGACCGTGTGTACCCAGCCTGCAGATACAACCCGTGCGCAAAACGATGCGACAACGTGACCTGGCCTGAATGATAGGTCGAGAAGCCGATATTCCCATCTACTCGGAATCCTTGCTTACGAGCCAATCCCAGCAACTGGTCGCGCAGTGGCGCATTGTTTACGGTGTTTGTGGTGATGGCGTAGCTATTGCCGTTCATGTCCTTTATGGTGAGCGGACTGGTTGGGCTGACCAGTTGAGGCAGGTAAGGATCCCAGATACCCAGGCCTCCTACGCTGTGAGTGCCGACGTAGGCTGCCTCGAGCGCCCAGCCATGTCCCAAATCGCGCTGCACGCTCAAGTTCCATTGCTCGGTGTAGGGCGCCTTGGCGTTGGGGTCGACGCTGGAGAAGGACGCCAGGTTAATGGAGCAGTTGCTGGCGCTACCGCCGAAGTTCGCGCATTTAACGCCGCTGTCATTGACGAAAATCGGCGCGACGCAGGGATCGTTGACACTCAGCACAGCTGGAGCAGTCGTAGCACAGGGACTGGAGTTGGTCCCAAGTCCGGTGACATAGCGCAGGCCGGCGAAATGCGAGGCCTGCGGAATGAATGCCGTGGCGACAGCGACCGCTGCGGGTGTGGTAGCCAGGGGATTGGCCAAGGTGACGGTAGGGTCGCTGATTTGCGGGTTGTTATTGACAATCTGGACGAAGTAAGGCGCCCCCAAAGCCCCCTGCAGCAGGTTTTGGTTCGAAAGGCGCTGGTAATAGAGGCCGGCGCCGCCGCGCACAACCATTTTCGCGTTACCGAAAACGTCCCAGGCAAAGCCCACGCGCGGTTCCCAGTTCTTGGTCAGGCAGTTCTTTACGCCGCAATCCCCAATTCCCGGGGTTCCGGTCACGGGCGCGGCGCTGGCCGAGGGGAATAACAGCGGATCGGCGCCGGGGCCGTTGGCAATGATCTGCCCTGGGTCGATGATGCTGGTGCGGAGCTTGGTATCATGCGCCCAACCCAGACCTTCCCAGCGCAAGCCCAGGTTCACCGTCAAACGTGGACGCAGCTTCCAGTCATCCTGGAAGAAGAAGGCGTAGTCGGTGTCGCGGAAGTAGCGCTGCGGATCACCCACCGCCGACTGTTCGCTGTTGATGATCCCTTGCACGAAGTTGCTGAAGTTGTCAAAGCCCAGCGAGCCGCGCAAGGCAAACTTGTTGAAGCGGTTGATCTCGTATCGCACGACCTCGCCGCCGGCTTTGAAGGTGTGCTTGCCCATGGCGATGGACCAGGTGTCGCCCACGGTGAAGGAGTTCTGCACGGTGCCGCGCTGGTCGTTCACGCCGGTGCCCATGCTGAAGGCGCCGGTAATGGTGATCTGGTAAATTCCGGGTACGGTAGAGATGTTGGGTCGGGTGGCGCCCACATCGGCCAAGTTGACGGTGTCCGTCGGATTTCCGGTGACCGCATTGAAGCGGCTGAACCCGAAGTGGAAGTCATTCAACTGGCGATTGCTGATCTGGTGGTTCCAACCGATAGAGGCAAAGCGGTTTCGCAGCTCGTTGGCCAGCGGGAAGGCCAGGGTGCTGGCTGTTCCGAATGGCGTGGCATAATTGCCGTTGTCCCAGAACCAGGTCAGCCGGAGTTTGTCTTTGTTGTCACGGAAACCGCGCTCGTACGACATGCTGTATTGATCGTCGCGAATGGGCGTGATGCGGCTGAAACGGCAGGTAAAAGTCGTCGTGGTGGCGCTCGTCGGGCAGCCGGATTGGCCAAGCCGGGGCACAGCATAGGTTCCGAACCAATAGTTGTTCTTCAGGTTCAGGATATTCAGCGCCGTAGGATCCACTTTGCTGGCACTAGGCGCAAAGCCCGCGCCTGCCAAAAGCGCGGCCGAAGTGGTGCCATCGGCATTGGTGGGGAATACGGGCGTGATCACGCTGGTCACGGATCCCGAGGTGGATACGCCGTTGCGGGCGCGGACGGTCTGCATGTTGCCGAAGATGAAGCCTTTCAAAATGGGGACCGGTCCGCCCAGGCTAAAGCCGCCTACATTCTGCAGCAGCCGTCCGGGATCGTTAGGTTTCCCGGCGAGGGCTTCTGACCGCTTGTTGAACCACTCGTTGGCATTGAACGCGTCATTGCGGTGGTCCCAATAAGCATCGCCGTGCCATTGCTTGCTGCCGGTCTTCATGATCACCCCTAGCGCTCCGCCGCCCTTGCTGCCCTGCGAAGCGTCGTAGAGCGAGGTGGCGGTCTTGAATTCCTGCACCGCATCCGGGTTGGGCAGCGGTACGTTGTCGAAGTGCGCCAGGTTGAGGTCGTTGACGTTGATGCCTTCCAAGGAAAAGGCGTTGTTGGTGGTGCGACCGCCATTGACGTTGATGTCGATGTTGCCGCGGGTAGAGGCGCGCACATCGGGCATCTCGCCCGCCGTGCCGGTGGAGAGAGTCAACAGGAAGAGAAAATTGGGCGAGGCTAGCGGCAATTCTTCCAACGTTCGGGAGTCGATCGGTTGTCCGGTGGTGGCGCTTTCGGTATTGACCAGGGAAGGCGCCGCTTCCACCGTGATCGATTCGTTGCCGGTACCAATTTCCAGCTTGGCAGCTTGCTTCACGGTTTCGCCGATCCGAACTTCCACGATGACTTCGTACCGCTTGAATCCCGCGGCGGTGACCTCGACGCGATAGGTCCCGGGGCGCAGGAGAGTGGCAACCGTTTCTCCGTTGCTCCCGGTGGTCATCTGGCGTTCCAGCACGCCGGTCGACACGTTGTAGATCTTGATGGAAGCACCGGAGACGAAAGCATCGCTCGGATCTCTGACTACGACGTCGATACCGGTGGCACCGACTTGGGAGAATGCGAAGGTTGCCGTCAGCAGGACGATGCAGGCGACAACCAGCATGAATCGAACAGGAGTTCTTACGAGTGGCATGGGTAGTTCCCTCCAGTTTGGGCGACGGAGGTCAAGGTGGTGGGACACGATAGTGCCATGGGCACCCGGCAGCGCACCCATCGACTCGGATGACCAGAGATTTCGTGCCTGACTAGAACTCTACGACGCCCCAAGATGCCGATATGAATAGGCGGAGCAAGACCCTGGAATTGTAAAAATGTTAGGCAGTTCGCGTTCCATCCCTGCCTGCTTTGTTTCCAAGCAGTTGCCGGCTTGCGGCTGGGATGAAATCCAAATTGTCACAGGCGGGATACCAAATCGCATAGAGGGCACTTTGGTGGGTATCGCACGAAGTGGTGACATGCGGACCGTACCATCGCAAACGAGATCGGAAGGAATTCAGAACGGGGCCAACTGCCCCGTGGTGGGTTCGGCTCAACAGTACCAGGGCTCGGTGAGGTAGGGCACAGTGGCTCGTGATGCCATGGCGGGCGGCGCGGGCAGACTCACAGGCGGGGCCTGGGCAATGGAATGGCCGGCCGGGGCGGAACCTGGTCGCGATCCCACGAGGCGGCGAACGTCCTCGAAGATGCTTCGGCGGCTGTGCCCGCCGGCGGTCAGCGTCTGCACCCGGCGTTCGATATCTTGCTGGAGCTCGTCCATGCCCGGGTCGGGATGCTGCCAGCGATAGCTGAGCGCGACGGGATCGAACTCACCGACGATGTCACTAACCTCCGCTAATTCCAGCAGCCGCGAGCCGGCGGGAATCAACAGCCGGATGGCGAGTTGCACCGGCGAGACGTTCTCGACCAGGTCAAGATCGGAGATGGTGTCGAGAAGGTCGGCATAGCCTGCGGGTGTGATCCAGGGCGTAAAGGCGACGAAGGTGGGCGCGAGCGTAAGGCCGGCCTGGCGGAAGAGCGGGACGAGTCGCAGAAAATCGGCGCGCGTGTGGCTCTTGTCGAGAATAGAGAGAACGCGGTCGTCGAGTGATTCGACGGCGGTAGTAACGAAGGCACAGCCGGTGTCGCGCAATAACGGGAGGTGCTTGGCGTGCTGCAGCAGGTGTTCGACCTTGATGGTCACATCGTAGCTGAGCTGCGGGAAATCGCGATGGAGGGCGCGCAGGATGTCGAGGGCGTGGTTGATCCCGTTGAAGAAATCAGGATCGCCGAAAGTGATGTGCTCTGCCCCCGCGGCGACCTGGCGGCGAATGTCTTCGAGCACTATGTCCGGTTGTACGACGCGAAATTTTCCCTTGTAGACGGGAACGATCGGGCAGTGGCGGCAGAGGTGCTTGCAGCCGCGGCTGGCCTCGGTGTAGCCGACGATGCGCAGGGAGCGGTCGGGCATGACGAGGCGCGCGTATTTCTCAAGCGGGGGAAGCCCGGTGCGGTCAGGAACGCGGAATTGCAGGCGGTCGAGCGATACCTGGGGCTTGTCCTGTGGCGGAATCCGGCGACCATTGCCGGCGATGCTGCGAACGGTCTCGGCCAGAGCGGGTTCGAACTCGCCGCCAAACACAGCGGCAACGCCCGCGGCCCGAAGCAGGCCGGCGTTGAGCGGCGCATACAGGCCGTAAGCGCACAGTTGGGCTTCGGGATTCAGAGCGCGGACCTTCTTGATGGCGCTCAGCGCGATGCGCGTGGCGGTGTGCATGGGAAGGTAGAAGGCGATGAGCTCGGCCCAGCGAACCGCCAGCGGATCAAGCTCCTGCTGGGATAGGTCGAGGCAGGAGACCTCGGCGCCCTCGGCGCGCAGCCAGGCCGCGGGGGAGGCCAGGCCGAAGGGCTGGCGACCCAATTCGTACGTCGAAATCAGGAGAACGCGCACCGCGGACATGTTATTCCGCACACGCACGGCGCGTGTGCCAGACCTGTGTTTATCGTATCGCAAACCGATGCTGCGCACGCGATACAATGCGAGCGTGAGTCGCTTGTTGCCTTTGTTCCCGCTCGATGTGGTGTTGTTCCCGAATGTGGCGCTGCCGCTGCACATTTTCGAGCCGCGCTACCGGGAGATGATCGGCGAATTGCTGGAATCGAAAGAAAAGTTCGGCGTGGTGCGGGCGACCGAGCAGGGATTGGCCAGCGTGGGTTGCGCGGCGGAAATCGTGGCCGTCACCAAGCAGTACGAGGACGGCCGGATGGACATCGTGACCGAGGGGCGCGAGCGCTTCGAGGTGATGGACATCAATACCGAGCGCAGCTTCTATCGTGGCGAAGTGCTCTATTTCGTGGACGATCCTGAGCCGCCGGCCAAGGAAAAAAATGGGCGCCTGATCGAGATTCATGCGGAAGCGCTGGCCCTGATGGGTGCGGCGGCCGACACGCCGTCGCCGGATGAGAAGGAACTCTCATTCATGATCGCGGGTGCGATGCCGTTCGACTTGGATTTCAAGCAAAAGCTGCTGGGGATGCGGTCGGAGCCGAAGCGGGTGGAGGCCGTGGTCGAATACTACGAAGCCCTGCTGCCGAGTCTGCGGCGTGCGGTCAAGGCGAGAAGGAAGTCGGGTGGAAACGGGCACGTGTGAAAACCGGTAGTTCGTAGGTAGGAGTTAGCAGTGAGTGGTTGGGCCCTCAGTGGTTAACGCTAAATCTCCAACCAGCCACCAACCACCAGTCCCTCATTTATAGAGTTGATCGATCTTTGCTGCCAGAATGAAGTCGCTCTCGGTGAGGCCGTCGATCTTGTGCGTCCAGATGGTGATCTCAGCCTTGCCCCAGGTGAGAAGAATGTCGGGATGATGGCCTTGCTGCTCGGCGAGATCGCCGACACGGTTGACGAACGCTAGAGCTTTCACGAAGTCAGGGAAGGTGAAAGCCTTGTGCAGATGATGCTCATTGACCACTTCCCAGCCGGGCAGCTTGCGCTTCATCTCGTTCAGCTCGTTTCCCTTTAAGGCCGGGATGCCGCCGCGGCAAGGCACGCAGGTTAGGCTCGCAAGTTCGGACATAATTGCCTCCTGACTAACTTTTTAGAGCGCGAGCGGCGGGAAAGGTTGCAAAAACCCAGCGTCGCTTTTTCGCCGCGGCACAGGAACGAAAAATGTTCGAGGCACGGCCAAAGTGAAGACGGTTCATCATTCGGCGGCCTTGGCGAGGTGCAGGTCGAAGCCGGTTTTCGGCAGCAACGAGGTCAGCTCAAACACCTTGAAGCCATCGCCGGATATTTCGGTATGGCGAAAGACACCGGGTTCGACCTCGGACACCTGACGGCGGCCTTCGAGATTGTCGATAAAATCCTGCGCGGCACGCGTGTCCGTCTTCGAGTAGGACGAGGCGTGCACGACATAGGCTTCAGCGGCGTAAGAACGCACCAGCTTGGGCCAGTATTTCTCCAGCAGCGCGGTGCTGGCGAAGACGTCGGCCCAGAGAATGCGGCCGTTGACGGCGGCGACGACGCCGACCGCGTTGCGGGCGCGCAACTCATGGAGCAAGCCCTGGTATTCGCGCTGCATCGGCGCGGCGATTTCATCAACCTGCTTCTTGACCTCGGAGTTGTCCATCACCCGAGCGTAGGAAGTAGTGCCGCCAATTGCGCCGGCAACGCCCGGCGGGGCTGCTTGCGCCACCGCTTCGTTACTGGAGCGAACCGAATCCCAGACCGCCTGCTGGTTTTTCTCGGCCATGGCCTTGCGGCGCACACTGGGTTGGGCCATCTGCGACGACATGCCTTTGAAGTTGGGGCTGACGTCGGTCCAGCGCCCGGGTTCAACGCAGAAGACGCTAAGGTCAATCGGGTCGCTCTTCGCGGGAACGATGCGGTCCTTGCCGATCACACGGTCTTGCTTGCCGCCGGTGACGATCTCCCCCGCCAGCAATAGCAGTGGCCGATTGGAATTGTTGACCAGCACGAGGCGGTTGACCTCGCCTCCGCCGGAGGGATTGGGCCAGACGTGGCGACGCATCAGCGGCTGAATGCGTCCGGCTTCGGTGACGACGACTTCGCCTGAGCGGAGACCTTCATCGAGCGTGAGGAAGTCGGAGGTGTCATGCGTGCCGGAAGCCACGACGGGAAAGATGGTCAAATTGCCGTGGCTGATGGGCGCCAGGACCTTGTAGCCGGCATGGACTTCGCCGGCAAAGGTCGCGGCAACGGACACGGCGGCGACGAAAATAAAAGCTGCAAGCTTGCGAAACATGAGCGTTCTCCCTAGCTGGAGCAGGCTTTGAACGACGGGGGCCTCTGCTCGAAGGAAGAATGGCGCGGCATCGGACGCTTGCAGAAAAAATGAGCTCGCAGGCGAACAACGCGGCAGGCGGCAATTTGCTACCATCAGCCATCGTGATGAGCGGCAGTTCCCAATCCGCGCTCGCCCGCACGCGCCTCGCCGGCCTGCAACCGTTGATCGAGGAACTTTTCGAACGAAGCGGCGCCGCCGGATATTCCACGACGAAGGCGGAGTTCGAGAGCATCCTGGAGAGGATCGCCGCTCAGTACTTGCCGGCGGATGCAGGCGCCGAAGAAACCCGAGAGCTGATTTCCAGTTTGCGGGTGGAAGAACTGGCGCTGGCACGCGCGTGCGCCGCAGGTCACGAGGGCGCGTGGCAACAGTTCATGGCCAGGTTTCGCGAGAAACTTTACGAGGCAGCTCTGGGCATTACTAAAGATGACGCGACCGGCCGCGAACTGGCGAATTCTCTCTATGCGGACCTCTATGGGACGACGGAACGCGAGGGGAAGCGGGTTTCGAAGCTGGACTCCTACACCGGGCGCGGGTCGCTGGAAGGCTGGCTGCGCGCGGTGCTGGCGCAGGAGTTCGTCAAGCGATATCGCACGCAACGCCGCCTGGTGAGCCTGGAAGAGAAGGACGAAGCGGGAATGCAGTTCGCCGCGCCGGAACCGGTGGCGATGGTTGAACTGGATTCGCGGCTGGAAGCGGCGACCGACGAGGCCCTGGCGCAATTGAGTATTGAAGATAGATTTGTGCTGGCAGCGTATTTTTTGGATGGGCGAACCCTGGCGGAGATCGGGCGCGTGCTGCGTGTCCATGAGTCCACCATCAGCCGCAAGCTGGAAAAAATCACCGCCGGGTTGCGCAAGCGGATTCGCAGCGGGTTGACGGCTCGAGGGATGAGCAAGCGGCAGGCGGATGAGGCGCTGCAGGCGGATGTCCGTGATTTGCAGGTGAACGTGCGCGCGCGGCTGGCGCAAGATTCGCCTTCGTCCGCGTTCTCTACTGGAAGTGAACGCGCCAATGGGGGCGAGTAGGAACCAAGGAAATGAGCAAAGTACCCGAATTCGTGCGGCAGAGAATGAAGCAGTCGCCGTCCGGAGATCATCCGGAAGCCAACCTGCTGGCCGCATTTGCGGAAGGAGCGCTGACCGGGCGCGAGCACGAACAGGTGCTCGCACACTTGAGCACGTGTGCATTGTGCCGTGAAATTGTCGCCATCGCGATGCCGGAAGCGGCAACAGCCACGGCTCCAGCGACAAAGCAATGGGCCCGCTGGCCGATGTTGCGCTGGGCAGGAGTGACGGCTGCCGTGGTGGTAGTTGCGGCGGCGGTGGTGGTGCAGAAATCGCGGCAAGTGGAGTTCTCGAAACCAACCGCGACATCGCCAGTGGCAACGCCGGCCGAGCCGGAAAAAACACCGGTCGAATCAGCCACGCAAAGAGAGGCTGCTCCTGTCGCTGAACGAGCGCAAGCAAGAGAAGAGAACAAGAGAGCGGACGCGCATAGGCGAGCAGAAAGCTCCGACAAAAAGCCCACGACAAAATCCGAGACAAAAAAAGATGTGGTTGCCGAGGCCGGCTTGGACACCAAAACGATGAACGCGGCGCCGAGCGCTCCGGCTCCTGCTTCAATGGCCAAGGCGCTCAAGCCACGGGAGACGCCCCTGGAAGCGGATGGGGCCATGCCGATGAGAGACGGGCAGGCCGCGGGATTGCGGGCGCAGGCCGCCGCAGGCGCAAGTGGGGCCGTCGGCGCGATGGTGTCGCCGCCGAATCAGAAGCAGTTGGCAGTTGCGCCCCCGCCACCGCCGGCGAGTGCCAATGAAGTGGTGGGAGTCGCCGCGGAAACAGATGCGGTAGAGATACAGCAGGAAAAAAGGAAGCAGCGTGAGTCGGAGGTGACTGCTGCGCCGGCAAAGCCACAATCCATGCCGCGTCGGGCAACGAGTGATGCGACATCCGCGGTGGCCGGCGAAGCTGTGCAGGCGTCTTCACCCCCCCTGGCCGGCGCCATGATGAGATCGGCGGTGAGCCTGTCTCCGCAGTGGAGGCTTTCGTCGGAAGGCGCACTGGAAAGGTCGCTGGATGCAGGACGGACCTGGCAAGCGGTGCGCGTGGCCGCCTCGTGGCCAGCCTTGCGGGCCCTTTCGTCCAGAGACGGCGATATCTGGGCCGGAGGCAAAGCGGGTACGCTGTACCATTCGGCGGACAATGGAAGAAATTGGTCCAGGGTTGCGGTGAAGTCCGCAGATGCCGCGCTGGAGTCCGACATCGTCGGCGTGGAATTCACGGACGCGCAGCACGGGTCGGTGCGGACGGCGTCGGGCGAGGCATGGAGCACGAATGACGGAGGCACGACGTGGTCGGTCCGGCCGTAACCGGCAGGATTGTGACGCCAGTCACGCAACTTTGGCCGCCGTTGCGGTTTTTATTTGACACGTCCTCTTTGTCACGTATGATTGTGACGTATATGACTTCGCTGACCCATCGCCATCACCACCATCACCACGGCGACAACGTGTCAGCGGAGGCCTGGGCTTAAGCCACTAGGCAATTTTGGAAAGACCGGACCCGCTGACACAAAGTCGGCGGGTTTCTCATTTTTGCGAGGAGACATGGTGCAAATCGATTTCGACAAGATGCAGGGACTGGCGCCGGCCGTGGTGCAGGATGACTCCAGCGGCGAGGTGCTGATGCTGGGGTTCATGAACCCGGAGGCGCTGCGGCGCACGCTGGAATCCGGTTACGCGACGTTCTTCAGCCGCACGCGCGGCAAGCTGTGGATGAAGGGCGAAACTTCCGGCAACCGCCTGAAGGTGACCTCGATCACGACCGACTGTGACCAGGACTCGGTGCTGGTGCGGGTGCACGTGGAAGGCGAGGGAAAGGTCTGCCACGAAGGAACGCGCTCCTGCTTCACGCGGCCCCTGGCCATGACCGGCCAAGGCGGTGCGCGATGAAGCTGAGGCTGGGCATTCCCAAGGGCAGCTTGCAGGATGCCACCATCCAGTTGTTCGACCGCGCCGGTTTCAAGATCTATGCCAACGGGCGCTCTTACTTCCCGGCGACCGACGATCCGGAGATCGAGTGCATGCTCATCCGGGCGCAGGAGATGGCGCGCTACGTGGAACACGGCGCTCTGGACGCCGGCCTCACCGGGCGCGACTGGGTGATCGAGAGCGGGTTGGAAGTGGTATCGGTCGCGGACCTGGTGTACGCAAAGCAGAGCCGCGGCAAAGTGCGGTGGGTGTTGGCCGCGCCGGAAGATTCGCCCTTCCGTCGCGCGGAAGACCTGGCGGATTGCATCATCGCGACCGAACTGGTGAACGTGACGCGCGCCTATTTCGAGACAAGAAAAATCCCAGTCAAGGTGGAGTTTTCCTGGGGAGCGACCGAGGTGAAGCCGCCGATGCTGGCGGACGCGATCGTCGAGGTTACGGAGACCGGAAATTCGCTGCGCGCGAACCGGTTGCGGATCCTGGACACGGTACTGGAATCGAATACGCAGCTCATCGCCAACACACGCGCCTGGCAGGACGAAGCCAAGCGGCAGAAAATTCAGAACATCGCGCTGATGCTCTGCGGCGCAATCGCGGCGCAAGGACGGGTGGGGCTCATGCTCAACGTGCAGAAGTCGGACCTGGCGGCGGTCCTCGCCGTGCTGCCCGCGCTGAAGCGCCCGACCATCTCCGCTCTCGCTGACGAGGAATGGGTAGCGGTGAACACGATCATCGAAGAGGCGGTGGTGCGCGACGTGCTCCCGCGATTGAAGGCGGCGAATGCGCAGGGAATTGTCGAGTATCCGCTGAACAAGGTGGTGGTGTGATGCGCACCGTGCGTGGTCGAGCAGTGAAGCGGGAAGTGGAGCGACTGGCTGCACGCGCGCTGGAAGCGGATCCGGCTGTCGCAACCAGAGTACGCCGCATCGTGACGGATGTCAGGCGTCGCGGTGATACCGCCCTGCGTAGGTATGCCGAGCGATGGGATGGCCTGGAGCGCGACGCCGAGCTTCGGGTCAGCCGCGCCGAAATGCACGAGGCGCTGGATCGGGTGGCGTCGGAATTTCGCGCCGCCCTGAAAGTTGCAGCCCGGAACATCCGGCAATTTTGCGAGTGGCAGCTGCCGCGAGAATTCACGCGCCAGATCCAGCCCGGAGTTGAAGTCGGGCAAATGATACGTCCCATCGATTCGGTCGGTTGTTACGTGCCGGGAGGGCGTTATCCTTTGCCGTCATCGCTGCTCATGACGGTCATCCCGGCTCAGGTTGCAGGAGTACCGCAAATCGCGGTGGCATCGCCGCGTCCGGCGCCTGAAACACTGGCGGCAGCGGCCCTGCTCGGAGTGGACTCGTTCTACCGGATGGGCGGCGCACAGGCGATCGCGGCGTTCGCCTACGGAACGGCAAGCGTTCCGCGCGTCAGCAAAATCGTGGGACCGGGGAACAAGTTTGTCACCGAGGCCAAGCGGCAGGTCGCTTTCCAGTGCGCCATCGATATGCTGGCGGGACCGACCGAGGTTGTGATCGTGAGCGATGACGGCACGCCGGAATTCATCGCGGCCGACCTTGTGGCTCAAGCCGAGCACGATGCGGAAGCGCTGGCCATCTTTATCACGTCCGATACGGCGATGGCGCGAGCTGTGGCCAGAACTGTGCGGCAATCAGCGCGCGGAAATCGCACCGCCCAGGAAGCTTTGCGAGGGAACGGGCTGATCCTGGTGGCGCGGTCGAAAGCAGAGACGCTGGAGATCGCCAATGCCATCGCGCCCGAGCACATCACGGTATCACGCGATGATGTGGCCAAGATCACCAACGCAGGTTCAGTGTTCGTGGGCGACTATTCGCCGCAGGCATTTGGCGATTACGCGTGCGGCCCGAACCACGTGCTGCCGACGGGAGGCTCGGCTCGCTTTCGCGGCGGGCTCAGCGTCATGGATTTCGTGAAGATCATCAGCGTGCAGGAAGTCTCGCGCCAGGGGTTGGAGCGCGCGGCATCGGTGATCGAAACGCTGGCCACGGCAGAGGGCCTCCGGGCGCACGCCGACTCGGTGCGGACGAGGTGCGCTCATGCTTAAGCCGTGCGCCAACCTCGAGCGCGTCAAGCAATATCACCCGCCGCTGAGTGGTCGCAGCGGGCTGCGCCTGGATTTCAACGAGAACACGGAAGGGTGCTCGCCGCGAGTGCTGGAGCGACTGCGCAGCCTCACCTCAGAGGAATTGGCACGCTACCCGGAGCGCGAGCCGGTGGAGCGCGCGGTCGCGCAGTGGCTGGCATTGTCGCCTGAGGAAGTGATGCTCACGAATGGCGTGGACGAAGCCATTCATCTGCTTTGTGAGACGTACCTGCAGACTGACGCCGAAGCGATCATTGCCGTGCCGACGTTCGGCATGTACGAAGTGGCGGCGTCGGCGACCGGCGCAACGGTCAAGGCAGTTGCGGCGGAAGGATTCCGCTTTCCGGCTGGCGGCATCATGGCGCAGGTTACGCCGCGCACGCGCCTGATCGCGATTGCGAACCCCAACAATCCGACCGGCGCGGTGGCAGCGCGGGAAGAACTGCTCGCGATTGCCGACGCTGCGAACGAGGCGGCGATTCTGATTGACGAAGCGTATTTCGATTTTTATGGCGAAAGCCTGATCGGGGAAATCAGCCGGCGGGCAAACTTGTTCGTCGCCAGGACATTTTCGAAAGCCTATGGACTGGCAGGACTGCGCGCAGGCGTACTCGCGGGGCCGGCGAGGCAGATGCAATTTGTGAGGCGGATCGCATCACCGTACAACGTGAACGGGGTGGCGCTGGCATGCCTGCCGTCGGCGCTTGCGGACCGCGAATACGTGACCGCATACGTGGAAGCAGTGCGGCGGGGACGCGACCGTCTGCAAGCAGAACTCGCGGCGCTGGGCATGCCGTTCTGGCCGAGCCACGCGAATTTTGTGCTGGTGCGATTCGGCCCGGCGCGCGAAAACTTCATTTCGGCCATGCGGCAACGCGGCATCCTGGTGCGCGACCGCAACAGCGACCCCGGCTGCGGCGGGTGTGTGCGCATCACCATCGGCACGGAGGCGCACACCGACCGGTTGATTGCGGCGCTTCGCGAGTACGCGCAGCAACGACGCGGGGCTGAGGTTCCGGCATGAGGACGGCAAGGCTGCATCGCAAGACGAACGAGACCGACATTCGCATCGTGCTGCGACTGGATGGCAGCGGACGCTATCGTATCTCCACCGGGATTCGTTTTCTCGACCATATGCTGGAATTGTTTGCGCGGCACGGCGGTTTTGACCTCGAGGTCTCCGCTTCCGGCGATCTCGATGTCGACCAGCACCACACGGTGGAAGACGCGGGCATCGCGCTCGGGGAAGCCTTCGACAGCGCGCTCGGGGACAAGCGCGGGATCTTGCGCGCAGGCTATTTCCTGATGCCGATGGACGAAACGCTGGGCCTGGCAGCGGTGGACCTCGGCGGACGCTCGCACGCGGCAGTCGAGACGAAGGTGCGGGCGCGCCTTGTCGGTGACCTGCAGACGGAGCTGGTGCACGATTTTTTCGAGGGATTCGCTCGCGGCGCGCGTGCCAACGTGCACTTGAAGGTGATGTACGGGCGCTCGAGCCATCACAAGATTGAGGCGCTGTTCAAGGCCTTCGCGCGGGCGCTGCGCGTGGCGTGCTCCCGCGACCGGCGATTGCAGCGAATGCTTCCCAGCACGAAGGGGCTACTGTGATCACCATCATCGATTACAAGGCCGGAAATCTCGCCTCGGTGCAGAAGGCTTTTACGCACCTCGGGTGTGTGAGCGAGATCACCAGCGACCCGGACGTGGTGCGGCGGGCGGCGCGGCTGGTGCTGCCAGGGGTTGGGAATTTTTCCGCCACCGAGGTGCTGGAACAATCCGGCGTGCGCGCCGCGATCCAGGATGCGATCCGGCAGGGCAGACCGTTCCTCGGAATCTGCGTCGGCATGCAATGGCTGTTCGAGGGAAGCGAAGAAGCGGCGAGCGTCCAGGGGCTGGGAGCGTTTGCCGGATACTGTGCGCGGTTTCCGGCAATTGTGAAGGCGCCGCATGTGGGATGGAACACGGTGCGCCACACCGCCGACTCGCGGCTGCTGCGCGGAGTCGATCCGGAATTCTTCGTGTATTACACGCATTCGTACCGCGCGCCCGCCGGCGAGGGAATGGTGGGAAGCACCGAATATGGCGGTGAATTCGCGGCAGCGGTCGAGCGTGACAATATTTTCGGCGTGCAATTTCACCCGGAAAAATCGGGCGCAGCAGGGCTGCAGCTGCTGGGGAATTTCCTGCAATGCTGACCAAGAGAATCATCGCCTGCCTGGACGTGGATGCGGGACGCGTGGTGAAGGGAACGCGCTTTCTTGATCTGCGCGATGCCGGCGACCCGGCGGAACTGGCGGCGGCACATGCCGCAGGCGGCGCCGACGAGGTTGTGCTGCTCGACATCACCGCCACGCATGAGCGCCGGGGAACGCTCCTGGAGACGGTGCGCCGGACGGCGCGCGAGTTGTTCGTGCCGTTCACGGTGGGCGGGGGAATCCGATCGCTGGAGGAAGCGGAGGCGGTTTTTGAAGCCGGCGCCGATAAGATCGCAATCAATTCCGCGGCGGTGCAACGACCGGAACTGATCACCGAGATTGCCGCTCGTTTCGGATCGCAGGCGGTGGTGCTCGCCATCGATGCCAAGTCTAAGGGTGACGGCCATCACCAGGTCTATGTGACGGGCGGAAGAACACCGGTGGACCGCACGGCAACAGAATGGGCCCGCGAGGCGGAGCAGCGGGGAGCGGGCGAAATCCTGCTGACCTCGATGGACCGCGACGGGACCCGGGCAGGGTTCGATTGCGTGCTGACGGCGTCGATCGAAAGCAGTGTCTCGATTCCAGTGATCGCCTCCGGGGGCGCCGGGTGCGTGGCGCATTTCGTGGAAGTCTTCCGCAGCGGGCGCGCCGACGCTGCCCTGGCGGCTTCGATTTTCCACTTCGGCATTCACGACATTCGCCAGCTAAAGCAGGAATTGCAAGCCGCCTCCGTGCCGGTGAGGTTTCCGTGCTGATCCCCTCCATCGATCTCATGGGCGGGAAAATCGTCCAGTTGGTCCAGGGCGAGCGCAAGGCGCTGGAGTTTTCGGATTTCGATGCCTGGATTGCACGCTTCGCCGGCTATCCAATTGTGCAGTTGATCGATCTCGATGCCGCCATGGGGAAGGGCAGCAACCGGGAATTGCTGGCGCATTTCACTTCGCGCCTGCCCTGCCAGGTCGGCGGTGGAATTCGCAGCGTCGAGGCGGCGCAGGAAGCATTGGCAACAGGCGCCCGCCGTGTGATTGTCGGTTCCGCGCTGGTGCAAGGCGCCAAGGTGAACACCGCGTTTGCCGCCGAACTCGCGCACCGCGCCGGCGCCGACCGCGTGATCGCGGCGCTCGATGCGCGCGGAGGAAAAGTGGCGGTCCGGGGGTGGCGCGAACTGGCGGAGGTGACGCCGGTCACGCTCATGCGTGAGGTCGAACCGTACTGCGGCGGATTTCTCTACACCCATATCGACAGCGAGGGCCTCATGGCAGGAATCCCGATGGACGTCGTGCGCGAATTGCGCGGGGCGACCTCGCGCAAACTGATCGTCGCCGGCGGAATCCGCTCCCAGGAAGAGGTCGACGCGCTGGACGCGATCGAGGTTGACGCAGTGGTCGGAATGGCCATCTATACCGGGCGCATGAAAGCCTGATTTGTGAAGCGCCCGTCCCCGCCGGCTCATCTTCTTTATACTCGTGTGTTCCGAGAGTTTTCCGAGGAGAGAAGATGGCCCACGGCTGGCGGTCCGGTCTGGCGTACTTTGTTCTGGCACTGGTGTTCATCTGCGGGGTCAGTGCGCAGGAAATTCCCGCGCAAGACCACGGGTCCGACGCGCTGGCGCAGATGTTCGCCCGGCTTCGCACCACGGCGCGCCTGCTCCACACCACGGCGCATCCCGACGATGACGACGGCAGCATGCTGGCGTATGAAGCGCGCGGGCAGGGTACCGAGGCGATGATGCTGACGCTGAACCGTGGCGAAGGCGGACAGAACAAGTTCGGGGCCGCGCTGCTGGATGAACTCGGAATCCTGCGCACGCTGGAACTGCTGGAAGCGGACCGCTTTTACGGCGTGGAACAGCGGTTCACGCGGGTGGCGGATTTCGGATATTCGAAAACGGCAGAGGAGACATTTGAGAAATGGGGCGGGCACAACATCGCGCTGGCTGACATGGTGCGCGTGATCCGCACCTTCCGGCCTGACGTGATCGTGTCGCGCTTCGACGGCAGCAGCCGCGACGGCCACGGAAATCACCAGGCTGCGGGGATCCTGTCACGGGAAGCGTTTCATGCTGCCGCCGATGCGAATCGTTTTCCGGAGCAGATTCGCGAGGGGCTGCAGCCTTGGCAAGCGAAGAAGCTGTACATCGGGAACGTGCGCGGCGAGGAAGGCGCGACGTTGAAGCTGAACACCGGGACCTACGACCCGATTCTCGGCATGTCCTACGCGCAGTTTGCCACCGAGGGATTGAAGCACCAGATGTCGCAGGGAGTCGGCGGCTTCTACAATCCGGCCGGAGACATTTTTCGCACCTACAAGCTGGCGGACACCGTTCTGCCGCAGCCGCACGGCGAGGAAAAAAGTTTTTTCGACGGCATTGACACGACGCTGCCAGGGCTGGCTTCACGGCTTGGGGAGCAGGAGAAGAATGCACCATTTCTGCGGGCAGGTCTTGCCGAAGTCGATCATCTGATCGCGCAAGCGGAAGCCGGGTATCGCCCGACGGATCCCTCGGTGACAGCTGAACTGCTGGCAAGAGCTCTGCAGAAGGTGCGGACGGTTCACGCGGAGCTTGGGCGCGCGCAGAACATCGGCTGCACGAACCGGGGAGACGCCGGTTGCCGCCATCGTGATCAAATTCAATTCGAACTCGATGCCAAGCAACAGCAACTGCAGCAGGCCATCAACATTGCGCTGGGCCTGCTACTGCAGGCGTCGGTAGACCCAGAGCACGAGCAGACATTCTTCGGATTCTTTCGCCAGGAACAGACATTTCTGATGGCTGTACCGGGCCAGACGTTCACAGTGACGGCGCGCCTGTACAACCGTGGCGGCCAGGCGATTAACGCCAAATATATGGAGCTCAGTGTGCCATCCGAGTGGAAGAGCGAACCGGCAAAAATCACGGAACAAATGGGGCAGCTTAAGACGAATCAACAGGCGTCGACACAGTTTCGGGTGACTGTGCCTGAGAACGCGTCGTACACCCGGCCGTACTGGCATCGCGATAATTCGCAGCAGGCTGTATACAAGATCGATGATCCGCAATACGCCACGTTGCCGCTGCCGCCGCCCCCGGTGATCGCGCGCGCAGTCTATGAGATCGCGGGAGTCGAAAGCGAAGTTACGGTGCCGGTGCAAGTGAAGTGGGTGGATCCGACGTACGGACAATTGGAGCGGCCGCTCGCGGTGGGCCCGCCGCTCTCCATTGAAATTGATCCGCCGGTGCGGGTGATTTCGACGCAGCGCCGCGGTCCGTTTGGCATTACGGTGGGTGTGCGCAATGACGTCAACGGCGCGGCTCGCAGCAACATCCACCTGCAAGCGCCCGCGGGTTGGCAGGTGACGCCGGCATCGCAGGCCGCCAATTTTTCGGCGGATCAGGAGTACAAGAATTTCACATTCAGCGTGCAGTCGCCGCCATTGCAAGAGGGCGTTTACCCGATGAGCGCCGTCCTCGACTACGACGGCAAGCAGTACCGGGAAGGCTACGATGTGATCGGGCGCCACGATATCGGGGATTTCTATTATTACTATCCGGCCTTGCAGAAGCTCAGCGCCGTCAATGTGACCGTGCCGGAAAACTTGCGCGTCGGATACATCATGGGTGCAGGCGACGAAATCCCCTCCCTGCTGCAGGACCTTGGGGTGCACCTGGACATGATTTCGCCCGCCGAACTGGTGAGCGGCGATCTCAGCCGGTATCACACGGTCGTGCTCGGCATTCGCGCCTACGACGTGCGCACCGACGTGCGCGCTTACAACCAACGCCTGCTGGATTACGTGAACAACGGCGGCACACTGGTCGTGCAGTACAACGCGTCGGTGGGCGTGTTCAATGGCGGGCACTTTACGCCTTATCCGGCCACGCTGAGCAGTGAACGTGTGACGGTGGAAGAGGCGCCGGTGCGGATCCTGGACCCCTCCAACCCGATTTTCCATACTCCGAACCCGATCCCGATGGCGGACTTCAGCGGCTGGGTGCAGGAGCGAGGCCTGTATTTCATGAGCTCCTGGGACCCGCACTTCAAGCCGCTGCTGGCCTCGCATGACCCCGGCGAACCGGAGCGCGAGGGCGGGCTTCTGGTGGCCCCTTATGGCAAGGGTTTGTACATCTACACCGGTTACGCGTTTTTCCGCCAGTTGCCGGCAGGAGTTCCGGGGGCAGTGCGGCTGTTCGTCAACCTGTTGAGCGCGAGCGCGTCACAGTAGAAAGTGAGCGGCGGCACCATGCCGGGTGCGGCCGGAGCGAATGGAAAATGATCGCGAGCTGATCCGCGGCGTCGGGCTGGCGAACGCGACCGCGCTGAACATGATCGACATGATCGGCGTGGGGCCGTTCATCACCATGCCGCTGATCGTCAGCGCCATGGGCGGGCCGCAGGCCATGCTGGGCTGGATCCTGGGCGCGTTCTTCGCCATCTGCGACGGGCTGGTATGGGCGGAACTGGGCGCGGCGCTGCCCGGGTCGGGCGGGTCCTATCGTTATCTGAAAGAAATCTACGGGCCCAAGCGGCTGGGCCGTATGCTCTCTTTCCTGTTCATCTGGCAGCTGTCGTTCAGCGCGCCGTTGTCGATCGCGTCCGGCTGCATCGGTCTGGCACAGTACGGAAGCTATTATTGGCCGGCGCTGGAGCGCACCCTTGCCGGCCGGCACTTCCGGATCGTCCTGCCGGTGCTCGGGCCGCTGGAAGCGCAAGTGGTAGTGAACGCGGGAACGTTTGTCGCGATCGGCGCGGTCATTGCCGCCGTGATCTTGCTGTACCGGCGAATTACGGCGGTCGGCTGGATCTCGCGCTTTCTGTGGGTAGGCGTGATTGGCACGGTGCTTTGGATTATTTTTGCCGGACTCACCCACTTCAACGCGGCGCAAGCATTCAGCTTTCCACCCGGCGCCTTCCGATTGAACCACGATTTCTTTCTCGGCCTCGGCGCCGCGATGCTGGTGGCGACGTACGACTATTGGGGTTATTACAACATTTGCTTTCTCGGTGGCGAGGTGAAGGATCCGGGGCGCACCATCCCGCGTGCCCTGCTGCTCTCGATCGTTCTGGTCGCCTGCATGTACGTGGTGATGAACATCAGCATGCTGGGCGTGCTGCCGTGGCGGGAGTTGGATGCCGCGGCGCGATCGAGTACGCATTTCTACGTGGCATCCACCTTCATGGCGCGAGTTTATGGGCCATGGGCGGCGCGTGCAGTGACCGCCCTGATCATGTGGACGGCATTCGCATCAGTGTTCTCGCTCCTGCTCGGATATTCCCGCGTGCCGTACGCGGCGGCAGTTGACGGCAATTACTTCCGGGCGTTCGCGCGCGTGCACGCCAAAGGAAGGTTCCCGTATGTCTCGCTGCTCGCGTTGGGCGCGGTCGCGATCGCGGCATGTTTCCTGCGGCTGGCGGACATCATCACCGCCCTGGTTGTAATTCGCATCATGATTCAGTTTTTATTTCAGACGGTGGGAGTCATTGTGCTGCGGGTGAAACGCCCGGAACTGCCGCGGCCGTTTCGAATGTGGCTCTACCCTTTGCCGGCGCTGCTGGCCACCGCGGGTTTCGTATTCGTCCTGGTGGAAAGAAAAAATTTCCTGAAAGAAGTGCGCTACGCAGTGATCCTGCTGATCGCGGGAACCGTGGTGTACCTGGTGCGTTCGCTACGGCGCCGGGAATGGCCGTTCGACGAACCGCATGCTGAGCCGGAGCGCCCTTGAAATCAGGAAGTCCCAACGCCTCCGTCGGCCACAAGCTCGTACGCCGACGTGATTTCGAAGGCCGGCCGCAGAGAGCGATAGACCGGGCATTTGTCCTTATAGACGGAGTGCACACGCTCCACCGTGTCGCGCACGTTTCCCGCGGCCTTGAGTTGAAAGCGAACGTGCACGCGCCGGATGACGAGCACGCCGTCTTCGGATTCGATTTCGCCCCTGACCTCGGCGGTGAGGCGGTCGTTCTTGGCATCGATTTGACGCGCATCCAGCGCGCCCGCAAAGGTGCCGAGCATTCAACCGCCGAGCGCGGCGATGACGTAGTCGATGGTGGCGGAGTGCGATTCCTTCAGGCGCGCGGTGTCGATGCCGTAATGTTTAGCGATGGCGCCATGCACGCTGAAGCTCACCGGCTGGGCTTCGCCGGGAAGTTCAGCCACGCGCAGCGGTCCTGACTTGCGCGTGATCTTCACGTTGGATACGTAGACGACATCCCCCATTGCAGACCTCCACTCGTCCGTTTATTGGAGGCGTCGGGCGGCGGCTGGATTCAACCGATTTGCAGTCAGGTGCAGCGGCGCAATTCATTCCGCCGAGCCGGCGCGGCCCGCCCCAGGGGGGCTTGCGTGCAGACCTGCACGCCCGTCGGACGAATATCCGATGAGCCAATTGCCCGCCCGGCGCATCCATAACAGTGTCATGGCAGACAGAATCGAAAAAGCTGAAGCGGAATGGCGGAAGCAGCTTACGCCGGAGCAGTATCACGTGACGCGCGAACACGGAACCGAGCGGGCGTTTACCGGCGAGTATTGGAACAGCAAGGACAAGGGAATGTACACCTGCGTCTGTTGCGGTGAGCCGCTCTACAGCTCGGAAACCAAGTTCGACTCAGGAACAGGCTGGCCGAGTTTCTACGCGCCCGCGAAAGAGGAGAGCGTCGCCACCAACACTGACCGCAGCTTCGGCATGACACGGACCGAAGTGCGCTGCGCCCGCTGCGACGCTCACCTCGGCCACGTCTTCCCCGATGGGCCAAGGCCCACCGGCGTGCGCCACTGCATCAACTCGGCGGCGCTGAAGCTGGTGCCTTCCTCCTCCGGAGAGAAGCCCGCATCGTCGGAAGAGAAGAAGGCAGGCTAATCGCCGTCGGCCTGCAACTCCGGCCTGTTTTCACCAGCGGGACGGTTGAACAGAGGGGCTTCGCGCGCATGCGAGCGGTCCACCGGCACCGGATCCAGCCAAAGTTTTGAAAGCGAATGCCGGCCGTGGATGGCGTCGGCGTATTCGCGCTGGAGCACGCGCGTGACCGGTCCGGCTTTACCGGAGCCGATGGTGCGGCCGTCAATTTCGCGCAGCGCGATGACCTCGGCCGCGGTGCCGCAGACGAAGACCTCGTCGGCAATGTAGAGCTGGTCGCGTGAGACCGGCTCCTCGACGATTCTGAGCCCGAGAGCGCGCGCAAGCACGATGAGGCTGTCGCGGGTGATGCCTTCCAGGATGGCGGCCGCATGCGGTGTGTGCAAGGCGCCGCGGCGCACCAGGAAAATGTTTTCTCCGGTACATTCCGCCACGTATCCCTGCGGATCGAGCATGATGGCCTCTTCAAAGCCGAGGCGCAGCGACTCGGTGCGGGCGAGCACGGAGTTGGCGTAGTTACCCGAAATCTTCGCCTTCGTCATCATGACGTTGGAATGGTGACGAGTGAAGGAAGAGACGTTGGCCCGCACCCCGCGCTCCAGCGCCTCTTCTCCGAAGTAGGTCTCCCATTTCCAGACCGCGATGGCGGCATGGGGAACGCCGGTATCGAGCGTGAGGTTCCAGCCACCCTCCGCCAGGTAGATGAGCGGCCGGATGTAGCATTCATGGAAGCCGTTGGCCGCGACCACCTCTCTTGCCGCCTCGCATAATTGCTCGAAGGTAAAAGGCAGGTCGCGGAAGCCGAGCACGCGCGCCGAGTCCAGCAGTCGCCGCATGTGGTCCTGCAGGCGAAAGATGGCTGGACCGGAGGCTGTCGAGTAGCAGCGGATTCCCTCGAAGACGCCGATGCCGTAGTGCAGGGCAGGCGTCATGAAGTGAACCGTGGCATCTTCATAGCGGACGAGCTTGCCGCTCATCCAGATGTACTTCGAAGTCGCTGGCATAAAATCGTTCCTGGTACTGCGGTCCGTACGAATGAAAAACCCACCGCTGATCGGGCGGTGGGTTTGGGGTTGTTACTGTGTTAACTTTACCCGCCCTCCGCCATGACGCGGCTTACAAGGCACGCAATCGTGCGGCCTACCGCGCCGATGCTTTCGAGGCAGACAGACATTCTTACTGTGCAATATAAGGCGCACGGACCCCGAACGCGAACGCAAGTTTTCGATGCGTGGGATGAAAAAAAGCAGTTTTGTCCGATGGTAGGCGGGGCCGGGATTTACCGGTCTCCAAGCCGCATTTTCAGAACCTTCGGATGGTATCTTTAGTAGGCGCGATGGTGTAGCGGCGGAATTTGTTCCGCCGCTCACGACGCCAGGTCTTTGTATTCACTCACGTAACCAGCGCCGATGGCCGGGCATCGGCCGCGTGATCAGGGTTTCATGGACATTCTCGACAAGCTTTTTGAGCAGCATTTTCATACCGCAGTGATGCGGGTTCAGCCGCTGCAAGGACAGCTCGGCGGCTCCGGCCGCCGCATCATCCGGCTGGCGGCAGAAAAGACCAGCGCCATCGGCATTCTGTACGAGGTGAAGGAAGAGAACGCGGCCTTCCTGGAATTTTCGCATCATTTTCGGCGCCATGGCTTGCCGGTACCGGAAATCTACGAGGAGGATTTGTCGCGTGGCGCTTATCTGGAAGAAGACCTGGGCGACGTCACCCTGTTTGAATTCCTCAGCCGCCATCGCAACGGCAGCGAGATTGGCCGCGAAGCGATGGACGCCTATCGCAAGGTCATCGCGATACTGCCCCGGTTCCAAGTCGAAGCCGGCCGCGATCTCAATTACAAGGTCTGCTATCCGCGCGGCAGTTTCGATCGCCAGTCCATCCATTGGGACCTGAACTATTTCAAATATTATTTTCTGCGGCTGGCCGGTGTTCCCTTCAATGAGCAGGCGCTGGAAGATGATTTTGGGCGGCTGACCAAATTTCTGCTGAGCGCGCCGCGCGATTATTTTCTCTATCGCGACTTTCAATCGCGCAACGTAATGCTGCGCGACGGAGAGGCGTACTTCGTCGACTACCAGGGCGGACGCAAGGGCGCATTGCAGTACGACGTAGCTTCGCTGTTGTACGACGCCAAGGCCGACCTGCCGCCGGAAGTCCGGCAGCAATTGCTCGACGAATACCTCGACAACCTCGCCCGCTATGCTGACGTCGGCCGCGATGCGTTCATGCACCATTACTACGCGTACGTGTACGTTCGCATCATGCAGGCCCTTGGCGCCTACGGCTTCCGCGGCTTTTACGAGCGCAAACCGCATTTCCTGCAAAGCGTGCCGTACGCACTGAAAAACATCCGCTGGCTGCTGCACAATGCCGAGTTGCCGGTTCCTTTGCCGGAACTCACCAAGGCGTTCCAGGCGATGCTGGGTTCCGACCGGTTGCAGACGGTGTCGTTGAGTTCCGACAAGCTGCAGGTGCGGATTTTCAGCTTTTCATTTCATCGCGGGCTGCCGAAGGATGACACCGGCCACGGCGGAGGATTTGTTTTCGATACCCGCAGCATTCCCAACCCCGGACGCGACGAGCGTTTCCGGCCACTCACCGGAAAGGACGCCCCGGTCATCGAATACCTGGAACAGCAGGAGAGCGCGCGCCAGTATTTCGCCAGCGTGAAGTCGCTGGTGGACGCCAGCATCGGCAATTATCAGAGCCGTGGCTTCAAGAACCTGATGGTGTCCTTCGGCTGCACCGGCGGCCGGCACCGCTCGGTCTACATGGCCGAACAACTGGGCAAGCATCTACGCGAACGCAATGGCTTGGATGTGCAGGTGCGGCATCTTGCGTTGGAAGAGTCCGGAGAATGAAGGCGATGGTATTCGCGGCCGGGCTGGGGACGCGCCTGCGGCCGCTCACCAACGACCGGCCTAAGGCGCTGGTGGAGGTCGGCGGGCGCGCGCTGCTTGAAATTACGCTCAGCCGCCTGCGCAGCTTCGGTGTCCGCGAAGTCATCGTCAACGTGCATCATTATGCGGACATGGTGATTGAGTACCTGCATGCGCGCGAAAATTTCGGTATGCGCATCGAGATTTCGCGCGAAGACGTGCTGCTTGACACCGGCGGCGGGTTGAAGAAAGCCGCCTGGTTTTTTCTGGAGGATGCGGCCGGCCGGGAACAGCCATTCATCGTGCATAACGTGGACGTGATCAGCAGGGTAGACCTCCGCCGCATGGTGAACTTCCACGCTGAGCATGACGCTCTGGTCACTCTGGCAGTCCAGGAGCGGCCAACTTCGCGGTACCTGCTTTTCGATCAGCAGATGCAACTCTGCGGGCGCCAGGCGGGACGCGATGGCAATGCCGAACTGGTTCGGAACTCATCGCTGGCGCGGCCGCTGGCGTTTGCTGGCATCCATGTGGTTTCGCCACGACTGCTGTCGCGCATCAACGAAGAAGGCGCGTTTCCGATTATTCCGGTTTATTTGCGACTCTCGGGGGAGGGAGAAAAGATCCAGGGACTTCTGACGGACGCCTACTGGCGCGATCTTGGCAAGCCGGAGCATGTCGCGCAAGCCGCCGCGGACTTGAATGCCGGGCGACTCAGCCTGTAACCGGGTAGCCGGCAGCGGCCACGCGATTGGTGGCCGCGCCGCAGAAACAGAAATCAGGTTTGAAGGATTAACGTTCCGTGCCGGTCCTTAGCGTGTCTTCGCGAAGGGCGCTCATCGTCGCTTGCGTCTTGTCACGTACCTGCTGATATTGATCCCGAGCGGTGTCGGCCATTTCGCCGGCGCGCTTGGCAATCAACTGCCGCGCGTCGTCGCCGCGCATAGGCGCAAACAGCACGCCCAAGCCGACCCCGATCCCTAGTCCTGCAAGAAAATTCTTCATCGTTCCCCCTTGGTCGCAAGGAACCCCCTCCTGAAAAAGGAGGGGGCTCGTGGTTTCTCTAAGCAACGTCTTCGCGATTCTTGTCCTGGCCGGGCTGTCCGCTGCCCTGGCCTGGTTTGCGTTGCTGCTGCTGGTCGGATTGGTTTTCGCCGGGCTTGCGGTTCTGCTGGTCCGGCCGATTCTGGCCGCCCTGCTGCTGCCCCGGATTCCCCTGCTGCTGCCCCGGATTCCCCTGCTGCTGCCCTGGATTGCCTTGCTTGCGATCTTCCATGTTGTTTTCCCCGTTTTCTGGACTGCACTTTTAACTCTGGTGCTAATTGCATCTTCGAGGTTGCACCGATTCGAGAGCTGCCGGCTCGACAAATGCTTCGATACAACCTCGGATTCAGCCGGGCCTTCGTAAGTGGGAACACTTTTTACGGAGGCGGGAAATGGAATTGGAATCGCTGCGTGAGCTGTACGTTGAGGAATTGAAAGACCTGTATTCGGCGGAGAACCAGATTCTGAAAGCTTTGCCGAAGATGATTAAGGCGGCATCTTCCCCGAAATTGAAGGCCGGTTTTGAGGAGCACCTTGAACAAACCCGGAACCAGGTCCAACGGCTGGAGAAAATCTTCAAGGAACTCGATGAAAGTCCCAGGGGAAAGAAGTGCAAGGGCATGGAAGGTCTGATCGAGGAAGGCAAAGAGCTGATCCAGCAAGACGCGGATGCGGAAGTACTGGATGCCGGGCTGATCGCGGCGGCGCAACACGTCGAGCACTATGAAATCGCCGGCTACGGTTGCGTGCGCACCTACGCCGAGCTGCTCGGAGATACGAACGCCGCCAAGCTCCTGCGGGAAACGCTCGAGGAAGAAAAGACAACCGACGAGAAGCTGACGACGCTTGCGAAGTCCATCAACGTGCAGGCCAGGAAAGCCGCGTAATACGGAAACTACCGGCTGCGCGAAAACGCAGTTCTCGATTTAGAAAACGCCGTTTCTCAATCGCTGGAAGGAGAAGTTTATGCTCTGGACCATATTTGTGATTCTGCTGGTACTGTGGCTGCTGGGCTTTGGATTTCACGTGGCTGGCAGTCTGATACACCTGCTGTTGGTCGTAGCCGTGATCGTGCTGCTGATCAACTTGCTGAGCGGCCGCAGGACGGTGGTTTAACTATTGAAGGACGAAAGCCGTCAGACCTAACGAGCATGGTCCGGTCCAGGTGCGCCACTGGACCACGATCGTACGGCTAGCCGCCGGCTAGCGGACTTCCGACGCGGTGCCCTGCCACGCCTGATGCGCCACAGACTGCGGGCGACCTCTCCAAGGCGGTCGTCCGCTGGGCGAGTTCTGGCTTCCCGTGCAGAACACTTCTGTGACCCACCTGCGCTTGGGAGGAACTCCTGACCTTCCGGTATTTCGCCAATCAGGCAAATTTTCCAGTTTCGCCCGCAGCACCGAACACAAAAAAGGACAGCGAGCGTTGCATGTGTCAGCAAACGCGGCTGCCTCCGGTCACAGTTGTCGACCCCGCCCAGCCGCCGGGCGTCAAGCACAAAGATGGCGTAGCCGGAAAGGCTATTCGGGGCGCGGCTTTCCCGCGTTGCATATAGCTCCTGGTTGGGCTAGCATGCCGTTCGCTCTCCCAAGAGTTGAGCAAGCCCCGCTGAAGGATCAGGCAATAAAGGAATCAGGCAATAAGGGAATACGTCCTTCTCCCCCCTGAAGTCCGTCGGCGCTTTCTGTACCCAACTCATGCGAACGCGAACGACGCAATCCAGTTTTCTCTTTCTCTCGCGGGTGGTCAAATCGGTCGCCGGCGGTTCTCCTCATTCCCGTAAATCTGCATGCCGGCGCTTTTCAATCAGCCGGCCAGTGAAAAGGGAAAAAACAATAAAGGAGTCATTTATGTTTCAACGTATCGAGGCCCTGTCCGTGGTATGCGTGTTGCTGCTTGCGCTGTGCGGAATCTCCGCGGCGCAGAAGAAACCAAATATTAACAGTGGTAAGGCCCAGAGCGCTGATGGACGCATGTCGGCCATGGGCGAGGCGGCCGCGAAAGTCAACGCCGCCTTGGAGGCGAAGGGATTTGTTCTGCCCACTGTCTCCGGCAACAACAGTTTCGACAAAATTGGATGTGACAATCCCGCCGATTGCGGCGATGACGATGTTGTCATCGCCGGCGGCCAGGCCGAAACTTCCATCGCAGTTGACAGCACCGGCCAGCACATCGTGATCGGTTTCAATGATACCCGTGGCTTCAGCCTGAACCCGACCTCGGTTTCCGGCTTCATGTACTCCGACGACGGCGGTAAGACCTTCGTTGACGGCGGACAACTGCCCACGCCGGGTACCGACATCATCGGCACCACCAAGTACCCGCAGGTCTTCGGCGATCCCGATATAAAGTACCTGGGTGCGTGCAACTTCGTCTATTCGTCGATCATGGTCAAGAAGTTCTCCGCCACCCGCACGGTGCAGACCATGAGCGTTCATCGCTCCACCGACTGCGGCCACACCTGGACGGGACCGTTCGAGGTGACCGCCGCCACCAATCCCAACGGGCTGCTGTCGGGGAGCGGCTCGCCCCGTGATGCCGCCGACAAGGAGTTCATAGACGTGGATACCGCCACCGGGCGCGTCATCATGAGCTGGAGCAACTTCACCCCGGCCGCCCCCGGCGGTGTCGAGATCAGGACCACCTACTCCGACAACATCCTGACCGCCAATCCGCCCACCTGGTCAACCGGGAAAATTGTCTCTGCCATTGCTGAGGACGGCCAGTCTTCCATCCCGCGCTTTGCCGGCAACGGCACCAATGCCTACGTCGCTTGGAGAAGGTTCACCGGCTTCTATTTCCAGAGCATCGCGTTTGCACGCTCCGTGGACAACGGCGCTACCTGGCACACGCCTCTGGAACTGGGCAACGGCATCTTCTTCGCCTCCGACTACGAGATCGGCAACGACCGCCCTAACAATTCCCCCGCCATGGCGGTGGACCAGAAGAGCGGCGCGGTTTACGTCGTCTATGGCAACAACAATTTGCAGGACGGCGACGACATCTATTTCACCCGCAGCACCGACAACGGCCTGCACTTCTCGACCCCGATCATCCTCAACAGCCGGCCGGGCAATGACCGCTCGCAGTGGTATCCCTGGGTCACGGTCGACTCGACCACCGGCAGGGTCTGGGTTTTCTTTTACGACCAAGGACCCGCCGCGACGGGCGATCTCACTCAGGTCACCACCACCTACTCGGATGACGGCGGAACGAGCTGGAAGCAGCCGCTGCAGCTCTCCGATCGCACCTTCCACGCCGGTTGGGGCAACGATACCGGACAACCAAACCTCGGCGACTACAATCAGGCGGTGGCGCAGGGCGGCGAGTTGTTTGCCACCTTTGCCTACACTTATAGGCCTCCCGCTGGCTTCGCCGACGGCGAGCCTGGGTCCACCAGCTTTACCGTGCCGGACGTCACCTTCGTCCGCCGGCCCGAAGCCGATCACAAGTTCAAGGCAACAACTCTTGACCTGATGAACGTCGCTGCCACCGACAGCGGTGGGAACGGCTTCATCGACCCGAACGAGACCGTTACGCTCAACGCGATCTTCCGCAACTACGTCACCAACCCGCTCAACGCCGACAAGGTGCGTGGCGCCACGGCCTCGCTGGCCACAACCACGGACAACGTCAACATCGTCCAGGGCTTTTCCCCGATTCCCAACCTCGATCCGGGACAGACCGGCGCCAACAAGACGCCGTTTGTTATCCAGACGACGGCCGGATTCGTGCCCGGAACGCCCATCGAGCTGGTGTTCACCATCCGCAGCGCCGAGCATGCCGACGATGTGCTGAAATACACGCAGCTCACCGGCTCGCCCGTCTCCACCGTGCTGCTGTCCGAGAATTTTGACGGCGTGGCGCCCGGCGCCTTGCCGGCCGGATGGAGCGCAGCTCACGGGGCGGGACAAAACACCGTTCCGTGGACCACGCGCAACAACTTCTGCGGTTCCTCCAACGCAGCCTTCCACATCAACGCCAATGACGGCCCGGCCGGCGGTAGCCCGGGACGCTGGGAGCGCTTGTTATCTCCCACGTTCTCCATTCCGTCGAACGCCACCTGGGTCACCATTGACATGGACGTCTGCTACGACACGGAAGACGACCCGTTCTACAACATCCTCGCCTACGACGGCTTCTTCCTGCGCATTTTCGACAGCACGGCGGGAAGATTGACGCGTTCCAATCTGCTGGAAACCTTTGCCGACGAGTTCACCACCGGAGCCATCCAGAGCATGCCCAAGCATGAACCCCGTAGCTCCAGTGCAAACTACTTCCCCAACGGGGACATGTCCATGTGGGCCGGATTCTCCAATGGCCCGCAGCATGTCCGCCTGCGGCTTCCCGGCATGGCGGGCAGCACGGTGCAATTGCGCTTCGAGTACGCGCAGGACAGCAGCGGCATCTGCACCAACGTCCGGCCGACCCATACCGCCTGCGGTGTGTCCGTAGACAACATCGTGGTGAAGAGCGTGGTCGCGCCCGCAGCCCAGCCGTAAACCCTAACCTGTTGTTGCTCGGGAGCAGGCCCAAAGCCTGCTCCTTTTTTTGTGGGCACGATTTCAGTCGCGCTGCCGTGCAGCCAATAAAATCGGGCTTTAGCGCCCGCTAGGAAGCGATTCGCTTCAGCCAGTGAATTGCGCGCCCATACACAGGCTATAGCCGTGGCCTTCCCGGACACTTGTACATCCCCGCCCCCGCGAAGGGATCGCCTGTTGCTAATTGTGAGGAACTTCCGCCGGCGGCCGTCTGGCGGGCAGGATTTGCAGCTCAAGAGGCTCGCCGGTGGTGCGCTTCAGGTAGAGTTTGCTGCCTGCAATACGGAACTGGACTGTCCGGCCCCGCAGCGGCTCCAGCGCGCCCGGATCTCCACCGGCGTATTGCGTCTGGTAAGTATCCTTGCCGCTTTTCAACACGACATAGGCAATGGCGCCATAGCCTCTGCCCCTTATATGCGTGCCGTTGTCCTCGACGGGCGGCGTCACCGAACCTCCGTCCTCGGCCCGTTCCAGCACCCGGACGGTGGAGATTCGCCCCGTTTTCCATCCATCCTTGTCCCCCTGCGCCGAGTTCGCGGACACCATCGCCAAGAACACGGCGAACAGCATTGCCACACGCGACGTCATAGGTCTGTTTCCTATCATCTCAATTCTAGACGGTCGCCCCATCCTTGCCGCTTTGCCCCGAAGCGGCCGGATGTCCGCATGGAAAATGATGGTTGCAGTTTATGCCGCATAGATATGGCAAAGCGAGCTGCAGGTGATTCAGCGTGATGCTCGGAGCTCTGATCCGCCTGCTCTGTCGCAAAACAGGGCCGGCCCAGTCACGATTGAGTCAAGATGCAGGGTACGCCTGCATCACTCCCCGATCGACCCAAGATTCGCCTGATACTACTAAGGCGTCGTGCTTCGAGACTTACCGAAAAATTTCTTGGTGGGCCCGCCAGGATTTGAACCTGGGACCAATGGATTATGAGTCGTTTTTCGGGCATCTTAGCTAACCCGTTTTCGTTGTGCCATTTCGCCTCTAACCGATAGCTCGCCGGCCACTTACCGCAGTTGTGTCGGCACGTGTCAAGATGTGGCGAGATGTGGCAATCTGCTTTTCGCATGTGACAAAATTCCCTGGGGTAACTTACGCCGGCGTCGTGCTCACGTTGCCAGCGCGCAATGCATCTTGCTCGGCTTCAGCGAACTCCTGTTCCAAGCGGAAACGCTCCACGATCTGTTGCGACTTGGCGAGGTGCCCCTTGCTAAGGTGTACGTACCTTTGCGTGGTCTTCAGGTCTTCATGGCCCATCAATCTCGCCAGCGTGAGCGGATCGCCGCCGGCTTCGATATACCGTGTTCTGCCAGTCATAGATTCCGGTGTCGGCGATCTGCTCCAGTCCGAGATCTGCTATTAACTTGTCCTCTAGCTGAACGCTGTGCAGTTGAACTTCTTGCCAGCGAACCGGCGCACCCGATTCGCGTTCGCAACACACATGCCATAGCAGCTCCGAGCAGTGTTTGTGCTGGTCAGGCAAGGCTACCGCCCGCATCCACGGCATTGGGTTTGCCTTGCGCAGCTCGTCAGAATTCCGGGATGCGGTTCCCAACACGGGGGGACGGCCCGGCATGTCTTTCGAGGGATCACGAGCCAGCGCGCTGAATCACTAATGCCCTGCCACCTTCCTGCCGTACCGGTCAATTCTGACCAGATTTTCGATCAAACATGCAGGATATTGAGCAGGACAAGTGAGGTATTTAAGTGCCCGGGATGCTGATCTTATTGCTGCTTGTTATTTGGGTAGGGGCAATCGCAGTGTTTGTCTCTTTCGATTGGCCTGATAACCATCTCTGGGTTCCCGTGTTCCTCGCGATTGCGGGCGTATTCGGTTCGATCCTGCCGGTCGCGATCGCTCCCAACGTAGCTCTGATCGCGAATGCTGCTATGCTGATTTTGTTCATCCTCTCATTGGAGCGGTTGAGGTCCAGACGTTGGCGCGCCGTCGCATTCGTGAACCATCGCCGTTGATGAAGGCAGCGGCTCTGAAGTGCGCTCAAATAAGGAGCACTCAAATAAGGGTTACTGTTGTGATCAAAGATACTTGCA
>DASSIZ010000009.1 GCA_035691485.1 Terriglobales bacterium | reverse complement strand
ATGGTAATGCCGGGCGACAACGTGAACCTGGAAATCGAGCTGATCACGCCGGTGGCCATGGAAAAGGGGCTGCGCTTCGCCATCCGCGAAGGCGGCCGCACGGTGGGCGCCGGAACGCTGACGGAGATCATTCAGTAAGTGCGGAACTGCGGAACTGCGGAATTTCAATTCCGCAGTTACCCGATTCGGCGATGGGCAATGGAGAGGATGTATGCCACGGGAGATCATTCAGCTGCAGTGCACGGAGTGCAAAGACAAGAACTACTCCACGACGAAGAACCGGAAGACAACGCCGGACCGGCTGGAGATGAGCAAGTTTTGCCGGAAGTGCCGCAAGCACACGCCGCATAAGGAAGCGAAGTAATTGCGGAATTGCCGAACTGCGGAATTGCCGAATTCGAATTCCGCAATTAGCGATTCCGCAAGTCGGCAGTGAATGCAGGGGCGTAAGCTTAACGGTTAAACTGCCGGTCTCCAAAACCGGACTTGGGGGTTCGAATCCCTCCGCCCCTGCCAGGTTTCAGGACCGCGCAGCACCCGGAATCAGGAAAAAAGACGAGGCAGTAACGAATGGCAAAGTCGGCAGCAGTGACCGCGATGACGGAAGGCAGCTTCACCGAAAGAATGAAAGCCTGGCCGCAGCGCATCAAGGCCTTCTACAGCGACGTCCGTACCGAGATGAAGAAGGTCACGACGCCCAACCGCAAGGAAGTGCAGGCGACGACCGTGGTGGTGATCATTACGGTGTTCCTGTTCGGCTTCTACTTCTGGGTGGTGGACAACACGATTGCGCGGATCATCGACACGGTCATGCGCCACTTTACGCACCGGTAAGGGGAGCGCACACGCCAGGGCGCGCGTGTGCCACATGAGTTCATGATGGAAGAAGAGCAGAAGAACGAAGCAGCCGGGGAACAGATTCCTCCCCAGGGACCTGTGGAGAGCAACGGCGTGCCGACGGAAGGCGCGGAGGCCGCCGCGGTCCCGCCACCCACGAACCCGAACATGCGGTGGTACATCATCCACACCTATTCAGGATTCGAGCGCAAGGTCAGGGAGTCGCTGGAATCGCGCAAGGCGGCCTATGGCCTGGAGGCCAAGATCGGGCAGGTGGTAATTCCCACCGAGCCGGTCACGGAAATCCGCGGCGGCAAGAAGTACACCACCGAGCGCGCCTTCCTGCCGGGCTACGTGCTGGTGGAACTGGAGATGGATTTGTCGACGCCGGAGGGGCAGAACCTGTGGCACGTGGTGAAGTCAACGCCGCGGGTGACCGGCTTCCTGGGCGCGGGCAACCAACCGACACCGATGTCGGAAGACGAAGTGAAGACGATCATCTTCCGCGTCGCCGAGAGCAAGGACAAACCCAAGCTCAAGGTGAAGTTCGAGAAGAACGAGTCGGTGCGCATCAGCGAGGGGCCGTTTGCGACGTTCACGGGAATCGTGGACGAAGTCAACGAAGACCGCGAGACCTTGAAGGTGATGGTCACCATCTTCGGGCGCTCAACGCCAGTGGAGTTGGAGTTCGGGCAGGTGGAGAAAGTGGCGTAAGAAGTTTCAAGTTTCACGTCGGCGAGCGCAGTGGAAATGGCTGAGAGCTGACGGCGGAGAGTTGAGAGCTAAGAAAATGGCAAAAAAAGCGACAGGTTCGGTGAAATTGCAGATTGCGGCGGGCAAGGCGACGCCGGCGCCGCCGGTGGGACCGGCGCTGGGACAGGCGCAGATCAACATCATGGAATTCTGCAAGCAGTTCAATGCGCGCACCAGCGCCAAGGAACTGGAAGGTCTGATTATCCCGGTGGTGGTCACGGTTTATAGCGACCGCACCTTCACCTTTATTACCAAGACGCCGCCGGCATCGGTGCTGCTGAAGCGCGCCGCCGGCATCGCCAAGGGCTCGGGCACGCCGAACAAGGACAAGGTCGGCAAGGTGACGGAGAAGCAGGTGGAAGAAATCGCGCGGCAGAAGATGCCGGACCTGAACGCAGCGTCGCTGCAATCGGCGGTCAACAGCGTGAAGGGCACGGCGCGGAGCATGGGAATTGACGTGACGCCGTAAACGAATTTGACTTTGGAAATTTGAAATTTGCAGTCTGTCGATAACAACCACGGCACGCGGAGCAAAGCGCAGCGGTGGGAGACGAGGAATACCAATGGCAAGAAAAGCAGGAAAAAACGTTGAAAAAGCACGCGCCGCGGTGGAGCCGCGTTCGTACCGGCTGGACGAAGCAGTGCCGCTGCTGCAGAAGGTGAAGTACGCCAAGTTCGATGAAACGGTGGATTTGACCATGCGCCTGGGAGTCGATCCCAAGCACGCCGACCAGATGGTGCGCGGCACGGTGGTGCTGCCGCACGGGCTGGGCAAGAGCAAGAAGGTGCTGGTAATCGCCAGCGGCGAAAAAGTGCGCGAGGCGGAAGCAGCCGGGGCCGATTTCGTCGGGGGCGAAGACATGGTCGAGAAAATCCAAAAGGAAAACTGGATTGATTACGACGCCGTGATTTCGACCCCGGACATGATGCGTTCGGTCGGACGGCTGGGCAAGGTGCTGGGCCCGCGCGGCCTGATGCCGAACCCGAAGACCGGGACCGTGACCACGGACGTCGCGCGCGCGGTGCAGGAAGTAAAGGCCGGCAAGGTCGAATTCCGCACCGATAAGACGGCGCTGGTGCATGTGCCGGTGGGCAAGATTTCGTTTACCGCGGACAAGCTGATCGATAACGCGACCACCGTCATCACCAGCGTGATCAAGGCCAAGCCGGCGGCGGCGAAGGGCAAGTACCTAAAGGGGGTTTACCTGAGCTCGACGATGGGACCGGGCATTGCCATCGACACGGCTGCGGTGGAAGCGGCGGCGAAAGCATAGGTGGCGCGTCTGGCGCGGGTCACAAACCCGTGCCACAGCAGGCGTAAAGCGGCGGAAGTCCGGCGCGCTGGCCGAGGATGACACGAGATGAGAAAGGGATTCGGACCATGGCGGTAACCAAAGCGAAAAAGATCGAGCAGGTGGAAGAGCTCAGCCAGGACATGAAGCAGGCCAAGACGGCGATCCTGGCGACGTTTTCCGGGTTGAAGGCGGCGCAGACCGAAGACTTGCGCAAGACAGTGCGCACCGCGGGCGCCAAGTTCCAGGTGGTGAAGAACACGCTGGCGGAACTGGCGGCGAAGGGCACGGCGCTGGAGCCGGTGCTGAAAGACCTGACGGGTGTCACCTCAATCGCCTACACCGCGGGCGATCCGGTCACGCTGGCCAAGGCGCTGCAGAAGTACGTCAAGGACAATCCGGAGCTGAAGTTCAAGGTGGGCGTGGTCGAGGGGCGCGTGATCCAGGTGAAGGAGTTCGAGGCGCTGGCGACCATGCCGTCGAAGGAAGAGATCTACTCGAAGCTGCTCTTCCTGATCAACGCTCCCGCGCAGCGGCTGGTGACGGTGATGAATGCCGTGGGCCGCAACCTGGCGGTGGTGGTCAACCAGGGCGTGAAGGAGAACAAGTTTGCCGGTGGCGGAGAAGCCGCAGCCGGAGCGTAGAAATTTAGTGATTGAGTGCTTGCTTCAAATGTTTTCTCGGACTTTGAGGCAATCGGCAATCGGCAGTAAATCGCAAAATGGGTTTGGTTATCAGTAGGTCCGGGGTTGCGGAACGGAAATCGTAGTCGCGTAGTCTGGCGCGATGGCGGACGGAGCCGCACTGGAAACCTGGCCGACGGATAACAGCAGCGCAGGCCGAAGGTCTGCGAAATACAACTGAAAAAGAGTGGAGAATTGAAATGGCGGATCTGCAGCAGTTGGAAGAACAAATCGTAGGGTTGTCGCTGCTGGATGCAGCGCAGCTGGTCAAGAAGCTGGAAGAGCGGCTCGGCGTTTCGGCGGCGGCGGCAGCCCCGGTGATGATGGCGGGCGGCGGCGCGGGAGCGGGCGCGGCGGCGGCTCCGGCGGAAGAAAAGACCGAGTTCAGCGTCGTCCTGAAAGAAGTGGGCGCGAACAAGATCAACGTAATTAAGGCGGTGCGCGAAGTCACCAGCCTGGGCTTGAAGGAAGCCAAGGACCTGGTGGACGGCGCGCCGAAACCGATCAAGGAAGGGGTCGGCAAGGAAGAAGCGGAGAACATCAGGAAGAAGTTCACCGACGCCGGCGCGACGGTCGAAGTGAAGTAATTTCAACCCCAAGCGCGCGCGGGTCCCGGACCCGTGCGCACGCGTCATTTCTGAATCGGGATACGGCCGGCGGACATCGAAAAGGGTACGCGGCCGTGTCAAACAGGTGGCACACAACAGGCGGGCGGTCTCCCAGAGACCGTAGGAACAGGCCAACGTAACTGGCGCAGAATAACAAATTCAGATAGCGCGAAGCGCCGCAAACGGCGCCCACGGGGAAGCTTGTCCCCGGGGGCGCTGCCGTCTTTCGTCTGCGGTTCGACCCGCGGGTGGCCGAAACGAAAGCCGGCGGATTCCGGGCCTGCCGTTCGTAGAGCTGAGGAGTTCTAATGCCGACTAAGAAGCACAACGCTTTCCGTAAGCGCCTAGATTTTTCCAAGATTCCGACGACCATCCAGATTCCGAACCTGATCGAGGTGCAGAAGCGGAGCTACGACCGCTTCCTGCAGATGGACCGGTTGCCCAGCGAGCGTGACGATGCCGGGTTGCAGGCCGTGTTCCAGTCGGTGTTCCCTATTGAAGACTTCCGCAAAGTCTCGCAGCTGGAATTCGTCGATTTTGCCATCGGCAACTGGGAGTGCAAGTGCGGCCACCTGAAAGGGCTGCACCACTTGCGCACGACGTGCAAGAACTGCGGCTTCACGGTCATCACCGATCCGTTCCACCCCGGCGATGTGCTCTGCCAGCGCTGCGGAACGTACAACGCCAACACGCCGGACTTCTGCAACAAGTGCGGCGATCCGGTCGGGCTGCAATTGAAGTATGACGTCAGCGAGTGCGAAGAGCGGGGCATGACCTACTCGGCGCCGTTGAAGGTCACCATGCGCCTGACCATCTACGAGAAGGACCCGGAGACCAACAACCGCTCCATCCGCGACATCAAGGAGCAGGAGGTCTTCTTTGGCGACGTGCCGCTGATGACCGCCAACGGCACCTTCATCATCAACGGCACCGAGCGCGTGATTGTGAGCCAGTTGCACCGCTCGCCGGGCGTGTTCTTCGAGACCGCCAACAATCGCACCTACTTCCTGGGCAAGATCATTCCCTACCGCGGCTCCTGGGTGGAATTCGAGTACGACCAGAAGAACATTCTGTACGTGCGCATCGACCGCAAGCGCAAATTCCTGGGCACCATCTTCCTGCGCGCCCTCGGACTGCGTTCCGACGAAGACATTCTGCGCACGTTCTACACCGTGGACCGGGTGTCGCTGAAGGACAACAAAGTACGCTGGACCCTGGAACCCGGCATCGAGAAGCCCACCAACCTGCTCGGCATGAAGCTTTCGCACCGCATTACCAACAGCAAGGGCGAGGAAATCGCGCACGCCGGCCGCAAGGTGAACCCGGCGGTGCTGCGTGAAATCCAGAAAGCGCGCGTGACCGAGATCGAGATAGATGCCACCGACCTCGAGGGCGCCTGGACCGCCTCCGACGTGGTGGACACCAACACCGGCGAGGTGTTGCTGGAGTCCAATAGCGAAATCACCACAGCCCTGGTGAGCAAGTTCATGGACGCCGGGGTGGCCGAGATCAACGTTTTCTTCCCGGAACGCGACGACGTGGGCATGGTCATCAGCCAAACGCTGCGGCGCGATTCGGTGAAGACGCCGCAGGAAGCGCTGATCGAGATCTACCGCAAGCTGCGTCCGGGCGATCCGCCGACCCTGGACACGGCCACGGCCTTGTTCCATGGCATGTTCTTCGACCCGCGCAAGTACGATTTCTCGCGCGTCGGCCGGCTGAAATTCAACATCAAGCTGTTCGAGAAGGCTGACGCCACCAGCCTCGACAGCCGCACCCTGGAGCCGGACGATTTCTACGCCACCATCCGCTACCTGCTGAAGCTGCGCAAGAACATCGGCGCGGTGGACGACATCGATCACCTGGGCAACCGCCGGGTGCGCGCGGTCGGCGAACTGCTGGAAAACCAGTTCCGCATCGGGCTGGTCCGCATGGAACGCGCGATCAAGGAAAAGATGAGCGTGTACCAGGAAATGTCGACGGCCATGCCGCACGACCTGGTGAACGCCAAGCCGGTGATGGCGGCGATCCGCGAGTTCTTCGGGTCTTCACAGCTATCGCAGTTCATGGACCAGACCAACCCGCTGTCGGAAATCACGCACAAGCGCCGCCTGTCGGCGCTGGGGCCGGGCGGATTGTCGCGCGAGCGCGCCGGGTTCGAAGTCCGCGACGTGCACCCAACGCATTACGGCCGCATTTGCCCGATTGAAACGCCGGAAGGCCCGAACATCGGATTGATCTCGTCGCTGAGCTGCTATGCGCGGATCAACGACTACGGTTTCATCGAGTCGCCGTACCGGCGGGTGAAACAGAGCAAGGTGATGGACTTTGTTTCGGTGGTGAATGCCGGCGACAGCGACTACCGCGTCGGCGATCACATCGAGAAGGCCGAGGCCCTGAAAGCCAATGCCGATCTGAAGGAGCGCCGCAAGCGGTTGATCGATTACGAGCCGTACTCGTTCTACCTGTCGGCGTGGGAAGAAGACCGGCACACCATCGCGCAGGCCAACATCGAGCTCGATGACAAGGGACGGATCACCGCCGAACTGGTGAATGCGCGCAAGGCCGGCAACTTCGTGCTGGTGTCGCGCGACGAAGTGGACTACGTCGACGTGAGTCCGAAGCAGCTGGTGTCGGTGGCCGCCTCGCTGGTTCCGTTCCTGGAGCACGACGACGCCAACCGAGCGCTGATGGGGGCGAACATGCAGCGGCAGTCGGTGCCCCTGCTTCGGGCCGAGGCGCCGCTGGTCGGCACCGGCATGGAAGGCGTAACCGCGCGCGACTCCGGCGCGGTGGTGCTGGCCCGCCGCAGCGGCATCGTGGATTCGGTGGATTCCGAGCGCATCATCGTGCGCGTCGAGGGCGAGCATCATCCCATGCAGCTTTCGCGCGAGGTGGGCAGCGATATTTACCAGCTCACCAAGTTCAAGCGCTCCAACCAGAACACCTGCATCAACCAGAAGCCGATTGTGCGCAAGGGACAGCGCGTGCTCAAGGGCCACGTGATTGCCGACGGGCCGTGCACGGATTTCGGCGAGCTGGCGCTGGGGCGCAACGTGCTGGTGGCTTTCATGCCGTGGCGCGGCTACAACTTCGAGGACGCGATCCTGGTCTCGGAGAAGCTGGTCAAAGAGGACTACTACACGTCGGTGCACATTGAAGAGTTCGAGATCGAGGCGCGCGACACCAAGCTCGGTCCCGAGGAAGTGACGCGCGACATTCCGAATGTCAGCGAAAGCGCGCTGCGCGACCTGGACGAGAGCGGCATCATCCGCATCGGCGCGACCGTGAAGGCGGGCGACATCCTGGTAGGCAAGGTCACGCCCAAGGGCGAGACCCAGCTCACCCCGGAAGAGAAACTGCTCCGCGCCATCTTCGGCGAGAAGGCCGGCGACGTCCGCGACGCTTCCCTGACCTGCCCTCCGGGCATCGAAGGCACGGTTGTGGATGTGAAGATCTTCTCCCGCAAGGGGCAGGAGAAGGATGAACGCGCGAAGGCAATCGAAGGGGCGCAGGTCGCGAAGCTGGAAAAGAACCTGGCTGACGAAATCCGAATCCTGACCGACGAGCGGCTGAAGCGGCTGGAAGCGATCCTGGGCGGCAAGGAAGTGCAGGCCGACCTGCACGACGAGCGCACCAACAAGCGGCTGCTGGTCAAGGGCGCAAACCTGGATCGCGACACCATCGAGCGCATTTCGACGCGCAACCTGAAGCGCATCAAGTTCCCCGACAAGGATCCGCGGGTCAACGAGCAGATTGACGAAATCGAGGAGATGACCTCGCGCCAGATCGACGTGCTGCGCAAGATCGTGCGCGAGAAAGTTGACAAGCTGCAGAAGGGCGACGAGCTTCCGCCGGGCGTGATCAAGCTGGTGAAGGTTTACATCGCCATGGAGCGCAAGCTGAGCGTGGGCGACAAGATGGCCGGCCGGCACGGGAACAAGGGCGTCATTGCCCGCATCCTGCCGGAAGAGGACATGCCCTACATGCAGGACGGCACGGCGGTGGAGATTGTGCTCAACCCGCTCGGCGTTCCTTCCCGCATGAACGTGGGCCAGATATTGGAAACGCACCTGGGCTGGGCGTCGCACGAGCTGGGGCGAAAGATCAACGAGATGGTGACGAACAATGGCCGAGCCGAGGCGATGCGCCGCGAGTTGAAGGCACTGTTCAAGGAAACGCCGTTCGCGGATGAGGTTGCCGATCTCGACGATGAAACCCTGGAGAACGTTGCCGAGGGCATGGGACACGGCGTGTACTTCGCGTCGCCGGTGTTCGACGGTGCGCGCGAGACCGAGATCAAGTGGCTGCTGAACGAGGGGTCACTGCCCGAGTCCGGCAAGACCACGCTGTTCGACGGCATGACGGGCGACAAGTTCGAGCAGCCGGTGACGGTCGGTTATATCTACATGCTTAAGCTGTCGCACCTGGTGGATGACAAGATCCACGCGCGTTCCATCGGCCCGTACTCGCTGATCACGCAGCAGCCGCTGGGCGGCAAGGCGCAGTTCGGCGGGCAACGTTTCGGAGAAATGGAAGTGTGGGCGCTGGAAGCCTACGGCGCCGCCTACATCCTGCAGGAACTGCTGACGGCGAAGTCGGACGATGTCTATGGCCGGACCAAGATTTACGAGGCCATCGTGAAGGGCGAGGCGGCCATCGAGCCGGGCGTGCCCGAGTCGTTCAACGTGCTGATTCGCGAATTGCAGTCGCTTTGCCTCGACGTGGAACTGATCAAGGTCGGCGAACGCAAGCCGACGCAGGCGGCGACGGCAGCGGCGGATTAGCAGCTGGTAGTTGGTAGTCAGGAGTTAGCGCCTGACTGCCAGCATCGGCCAAAAAGGGCTTGGAAATGGAAGCGCTTCGGGGATGCTCCCGGACGCGAGGCGCTCATTTTGAGGTAGGCAGGAGCTGACTACCAGCTCCTAACTACTAACTACCTGTTCGGAGCCGCCCGCAGCGGCGTTGGCGCTGCAATCGGAGGCAACTTTGTACCGTTCGAGCCCATTCGACCTCGGCAACACGATCGCTGATTTTGACGCCATCCGCATCAGCCTGGCCTCGCCCGAGAAGATCCGGAGCTGGTCGCACGGCGAGGTCACCAAGCCGGAGACGATCAACTACCGCACCTTCAAACCGGAGCGTGACGGGCTGTTCTGCGCGCGAATTTTCGGGCCCGTCACCGATTGGGAATGCCTGTGCGGCAAGTACAAGCGCATGAAGCACCGCGGCGTGATCTGCGACAAGTGCGGCGTGGAAGTCACGCTGTCGAAGGTTCGCCGCGAGCGGCTCGGCCACATCGAGCTGGCTTCGCCGTGTTCGCACGTCTGGTTCTTCAAGGGCCTGCCCAGCCGCATCGGTCACCTGCTCGATATCTCCCTGCGGGACCTCGAGTCCGTACTCTATTTCGAGGCCTACGTGGTGGTGGAGCCCGGCGACGCCCCGGTCAAGGAACACGAGGTCATCAAGGAAGAGACCAAGTTCCGCGAACTCGACCAGCAGTTCCGCGCCACCGGCTTCAAGGCAATGATGGGGGCGGAGGCGATCAAGGAACTTCTGAAGCGGGTGGAGGTCGAGGAGCTGTCCACCGACCTGCGCGAGAAGATGAAGAACGAGACCTCGATGCAGAAGCGCCTGAAATACGCCAAGCGCCTGAAGGTGGTCGAGGCCTTCCGCAAGAGCGGCAACAAGCCGCACTGGATGATCCTGGACGTCATCCCGGTAATTCCGCCCGAGCTGCGTCCCCTGGTGCCGCTGGATGGCGGGCGCTTCGCCACCAGCGACCTGAACGATCTGTATCGCCGCGTCATCAACCGCAACAACCGGTTGAAGAAGCTGATGGACCTGCACGCGCCCGAGGTCATCGTGCGCAACGAAAAGCGCATG
>DASSIZ010000008.1 GCA_035691485.1 Terriglobales bacterium | reverse complement strand
CGCGACGTTCCTTGGGCGTGCGTTCCGTGACAATCGGCGCAACCGCGCCAGCTGAAGATGCTGCTGCCCACCTGCGGCGATCCGGACGGCTCCTGGTAATGCAGGGTGTAGAGGAACAGCGCCAGGTCGGCGAGTTCCTGCGACTCAAACTTCGGCGGCGCCTGCCCCACGGACTGCATCGCGCGATTCATGTCGGGGAAATGATTCAGCATGGATTCGCCGAACTGCGAAAACGTGGGCGGCAGTTTGCCGTCGGCGCCCAGCACCGGTCCCACCGGGCGCTGCGCTGGGCTGCTGACCGTCATTACTCCCGGCGCGTTACGCAGGGCATGGCAGTTCACGCAGTACTTTGCCTGAAACACGTGCCAGCCGCGGTCGGGATCCGCCGTCGGCACCGCGATTTCCTCGTTCGCATGCCCGCCTTCGCGGCGCACGTATGCATACAGGTCACGCAGTTCATTGGCCTGGAAATGAGGCCATGCGATCCGCTCTCGACGCATGCTGTCTTCCATGGCTGCCGCGTGATTCCACAGCGCCTGCGTCCACGTCAGCGGCGAATCTGCCCAACCCAAATCTCGCACCACGCGGGCGGAGCCACCCCTGCCGTCGCTGGTATGACAATGCGCGCAATTCTTCTTCGCGAATAATTCCTGGCCGCGTTCCGGATCTCCGCGCTCGTCGGAATAGCCCGCCAGGTACAGGTAGGCAACCAGCTGGCCGGTTTCGTCGTACGACATCTTGGGATACGGCAGCTTGGCCTGTTTCATCGCCTCGTACATGCGCGGCGCGTGGTTCCACATGGCGGTGACTAACTGCGGCAGGCTGGCGGAGCGTTGCCGCAGGCGCGGTCCCGGCTGCTGGCTGCCGGCTCGCTCGCCGTGACAATTTGCACATCCCTTGGATTGAAAGACTGCGCTGCCCAACGCCGGCTGCGGTTTTACGGCGGTCACCCAGCGGTTCTGCGTGTTGCTGTACTGCAGGCGCAGAATCACTGCGAATGTCAGCAGCGCCGCCGCGGCGACCGCGGTCCACAGTATGAATTCCCGCAGTGATTTGCTCATTTCGCCGGCTCCGCCAGGATTTTCAGGTCGCGAATCTTGCGGTACAGGGTGTCGCGCGAGATCCCGAGCAATGCCGCCGCGCGCGTTCGGTTGCCCTGGCAGATGCGCAGCGAGCGCTCGATCGCCACCCGCTCCATTTCGTCCAGCGCCAGCGGATGCTCCTCCAACCGCATGGTCGGCGCGGGCGGAGCACCCACCAGCATCTTGATGTCCTTGTCGGTGATCGTCTGGGGATCGGCCTGCGACAGTGCCGTCGCGCTTTCCAGGACGTTTTGCAGTTCGCGTACGTTGCCGCCAAATCCGTGGTTGACCAGCAACTCGGTCGCCGAGCGCGACAGGGTCACGTGGCGGCCGTAGCGGTCCGACAGCTGCGCGGTGAAATGTTGCGCCAGCACCAGGATGTCCTCGCGCCGCGCGCGCAATGGCGGAACTTCGATCACCACCGTGGCAATGCGGAAGTACAAGTCGTCGCGCAGGAACTCCGACCGCAACTGCGCCAGCGGCCGGTTGGTTGCGGCGATGATGCGCACGTCGATGCGGACGGGCCGCGTGCTGCCCACCGGCCGCAGTTCCTTTTCCTGCAGTACGCGCAGCAGCTTGACCTGGGCGTCCTTCGGCATTTCTCCGATTTCGTCCAGAAACACTGTGCCACGTCCAGCGGATACGAATACGCCCGGAGCGTCGTTGTAGGCGCCCGTAAACGCTCCGCGGCGGAAGCCGAACAGTTCGCTTTCCACCAGTTCGTGCGGCAGCGCGCCGCAATTGATTGCGACAAACGGTTCTCCCGCGCGGCGGCTGGCGCGATGAATCGCGCGCGCCAGCATCTCTTTTCCGGTCCCGGTTTCGCCGACGATGAGCACCGCGGCGTCGCTCGCCGCCGCCGCCCGGGCGCGCTCTATCACCCGCTGCATCTGCGGCGACACGAACACCAGCGTCTCGAATGGATCGTTCACCTCCTTGAGGTCAGCCTCCAGTTGCGCCACGCGATGGCGCAGGCGATGCACTTCCATCAGTCGCCCGACTTTTTTCTTCACCGCCTGGCGATCGAAGGGCTTGGTGAGGTAGTCCTCGGCGCCGCGCTTGATGGCCTCTACGGCGGTTTCGACGGTCGCGTAGCCGGTCATGATCACCACCGGCAAGTCGGCGTTGCGTTGGTGAATCTGCTCCATCAGAGAAAGACCGTCGGTCAATGGCATCACCAAGTCAACCAGGGCCAGCGCAAGGGCGGGGTTTTCCTCCAGGGCGGCCACGGCCTCGGCGCCCGAAAGCGCCACCACCGCCGTGTATCCCTGCTCAATCAGAAAATCGCGCAGCGTGCCCGCCAGCCCGGCGTCGTCATCAACAATCAGGATCTCGGCGCTGGCCCGTTCCTGGTTCACCGCTGCGCCTCCTCGAGAAACGCCGGGGTACTCATGCAGCCGCTCGGCGATAGCGGCAACTGCACCAGCGCCACGGCGCCGCCGCCCGGGCCAGGTCGCAACGAAATTGCGCCGCCATGTTCGGCGACGATGTTGCGCGCGATTGCCAGTCCCAGGCCGGTGCCTTTTCCTGGCGGTTTGGTGGTAAAAAATGGCTCGAAAACGCGGCCGAGGTCGGTGTCAGCAACGCCGCAGCCGTTGTCTGCAATTTCGATTTCCAGTTGACCTTCCTTCATGCGTCCGCGGACATCGATCTCGCCTCCTGCGGACACCGCGTCCAATGCATTGCTGAGCAGCGTCAGCAGCAGGGTTTCGAGCTGGTTGCGGTCGGCGAGCACGGTTGCGCCGGCAATCGCGGAGAGTTCGGCGCTGGCCCGCACTTTCTTCGCCCCGAAGGAAGGCGCCATGAACCCGAGCACCGCCTCGATCAGCGGCGCCACCTCTTCCGGCTGCTTCTGCGGCGCAGGTTTGCGGGAGAAATCCAGCAGGCGACGCACAAACTGCTGGCAGAAGCCGATCGCATTCTCCAGTTGCTCCAGGTCGGTGGCGCAGCCGTTGTTGTGATGTGCCCGCTCCCGCATCATCTGTACCCGCAGCAGCATCGACGCCATTGGCGTATTCAGATGGTGCGCCGTGCCCGCCGCCATCTTGCCCATGGTGGTGAGCTTTTCCAGTTCCAGCAGCGTCTGCCGAAGGCGCACGCGCTCGCGAATGTCGTGCGTGACTTCCATGACGTACCGCCGTCCGCCCTCCCGGAATGGCAGCAAGCTGAGCTGCACTTCGATGGCTTCGCCCCGCCGGTTGCGGCGCAGCGTCTCCCGGTCGAGCACGGCTCCGCCCGCCTCTACTGAATCGAGGCACGACTCCAGCTCCGCCTCCTTGTC